>JBDTPD010000079.1:0-10564 GCA_039932855.1 Chitinophagaceae bacterium
ATGGTATGATTATATGCTAAAAGATCATCTGGGAAATGTAAGAATGATACTGACGGATGAACAAAAAACTGATTACTACCCACCCGCTACATTGGAAGGAAGTATCAGTACTGACGGATCGCCTAATGCAGTATTTAAAGAAAAAGATTATTACACCATTGATCCGGCTAAAATTGTTACTGCTCCTGTAGCCATGGGAACTTATCAAAACAATAATGGTATTCTTAATACAAATCCTAATAGTGTAACGACTGCTAATAGTCAGAAGGCGTATGTGCTGAACAGTAATTCCAATAAAATGGGTCTTGGTATCGTTTTAAAAGTAATGGGTGGTGATGTGATTGATATATGGGGACGTAGTTATTGGGCCACGAATGCAGGGCCAACTGGTGCGGCTCCAACGTATTCCGATTTTCTGAATGGATTGATGGGCGCACCAGGGGGTGGTACTGCACCGGGCCACACCAATGCTACACAACTGGGAGGGATTGCTGCTATAACAGGGCCAATTACAAGTTTTTTAAGCACTGGTCATGATGCGGGATCAACCAAGCCACATGCCTATATCAATTATATATTTTTAGATGAACAGTTTAAAATAAGTGGGAGTGGTGTAAGTGTTGTTGCAGATGCAGGTGCTGGTGGTCTGAAAACTGAGTCACAGCACCATACTGAGCTGCAGGGATTGGTAGCACCAAAGAATGGTTATATATATGTGTATTGCAGCAATGAATCGCCTGTTGATGTCTATTTTGATAACTTGCAGGTAGTGCATACGAGGAGTAAGGTGTTGGAAGAGACGCATTATTATCCATTTGGGTTGACGATGAGTGGGATTAGTTCAAAATCTTTGTCATTTGGGGAACCTAATAATAAATATAAATATAACGGGAAAGAGGAACAACGACAAGAGTTTAGTGATGGTAGCGGTTTAGAGTGGCAGGACTATGGAGCAAGAATGTATGATCAACAAATAGGAAGATGGAATGTACTTGATCCGATGTCTGAAAAAATGCGTAAATGGTCGCCTTATTGCTATGCTTTTGATAATCCTTTAAGGTTTATTGATTCGGATGGAATGACTCCAGGTGATTTTTACGATGAGCAGGGCAATCGAATAGGGACAGATGGAAAAAAAGATGGAAAACTTTATGTTATTACAGATCAGGCGGAAGCGAACGATGCCAAAAAGGCTACCGATAAGGGTTTGAAATTTAGTAAAGGTGATATAAGATCAGAAATTGAGTTACCCAGTAATCACACTCGTTCCGAAATGGGTAAAGCAGTAACCGATTCAAATGCTCCTTCGGAAATAGCTAATGATACATTTGGAGGCTACCATGAAGAAGGCGGTTATTATGGAGAAAATGCGAATGGCCAAGAAGTTGTCATTCGCGCTAACCCCGGCGACGCCTATATCCCAGGCACTTCGGGCGCGTCTATTGATCCAACAACTCCTGGTGATCGATACACAATTAATGGCCAAGCAGGATGGAGAAGTCAGGATAAAAAGAAGGGTACCTTTCACGTTCATTTTAGCGGGAAAGCAGAACCAGGATTTGTTTTCGTGCAATCTCCAAGCCCTGCAGATTTGAGAAATTCTGTAAGTAGGCAAACGGAATTAGGAATGACAGGAGATTCTTATGTTTTGGCAGCGGGGAATAATACTGTCTACGTATATAGACCAGTAAATGGGGTAGGTACAGTTGTTGCAACATTTCCATTGGATAAGTTCACAGGAATTCAAGTAAAATGAAAAAAATAGAATTTCTTATGCCGTTATTGGCAATTATTTTGTTAGAAAATTGTTCATGGCAAAATGAGCATAATCCAAATGACGGAAAAGTTATTGGTGTTAAATTGTATATCGATGATTCACTACAAAAAATAAGAGACGATATTAATGTTTATTTCATCACTGGCACAGATACTTTAAATACACACATATTTAATGATTCATTGGAACTTCCATTTTTAAGAAATAATGCATACGATATAGTCTTAAAATATAAGGGATATAGTCTTTTGTTTGATAATGTGCCCAGAACAATGATACTTTCTAACAAGGGTATGTCATGGAAATTTGGAATTGATAATAAACCTTTTAACAATTTGCTGGGTTTGATGTCTACAGATGAGTACAAAAACGATAAAACTACGCGGCAAATTTATTATTTGCTATTTGAGCCGGAAGATATGGACGGTATAGCGATTGTTCGTAAACGAAAAGATTGATATAATTAGACTCCAGCTGTCAGTAGTAACTGTTATAATTAGCCTGTGGCTATTACTGTCCGGTAAAAGCTTTAGTTTGATATAAAAAGGAGGTCGTATGACCAGTTGTCCGTAGCGTGCCCAGATATCCGTAGTCTTCCTACTTTTAACCACTGTCAATTTCAATAATGAATATACAAAAATAGGATTGATATGCTGAGACTCCGTTCTTCGTAGCATGCCTGGTCTTCGTAGCGTCTCTAACTTATAAGTAAGCATACAACTGTAGGACAGTTATGATTAGCCTGTGGCTAATCATTCAACTCCGAAGGAGTTGTCCACCTTGCTATTGTTTTACTGTAATTATAATTTGCATTGTATCCACCTTCAGTTATCGGAAACAACATACATGTAAAGAACTAACTATTATAAGAATCAACCATCGTCTTTTACACCGTTAAAGATGTTTTATCATCAGTGTTTTTTATTAAAAACACAGTGTTAGCTGCTTCAGACCCGGATTGATTGTGGGCCAGCCCTTTCAGGGCTGAATGATTAGCCACAGGCTAATCATAACTGTCCTAAAGTTGTGTAATTAGTTGTAAGTTGGAGCAATACATGCTAAAGACAACAGGGTAAATAAACATAATTATCAAAAAATATTTTAATTCAAATTGGCCATTCCTCCCGCATTCTTAAATCCTAAAAAATATTCCGATCGCCTCGGTACTGTATCAGGATTAAAACTTTCTCCCTTTCTCCACGCTCTTACAAAATAAAGCGTTGGCTTTCCTTGTTTCACCCAAAGATCCCGGAATATCGCTTGCCATTGCCGGTTAGCTTGTTTCGTAGATGCAGAAACAGTTGATGACTTACGCTTTTCTTCTTTCTTTCCATAGATACTGTCTATATACTTCCATTGTAACAAATCCTTTACTACTGCTTCAGTTTTTCCTTCGTATAACATCGATGCAGCATCCCCTGTAATGGCGCGGAATATCCAACGTCCCTTCACATCAGCAGGCAAAGCTTTATAGATAACAGATGCGATACGGGAAGCAGTGCCGAGATCACTTGCATGCTTCCTTGTTTTCTCAAATTCTTTACTCTTTAACACACGCTTTCTTGTCAACGAACTCTTTGCACGGGCAAAACTGCTGCCACCGGATTGATAAAAACAGATATTGCCAATCGTACCACTGAATTGATGGTTGGGGTAAACTTTTGCCATAGTTATAAGGTTTATAGCAATGTACATTATACAATCCCTGAAATCAACGGTGTAATCACCGGAAGTGAAAAGGTGAAAAGAACAGCTTTCTTCCACGGTCCACCAGCTTTCGCCTAAACCATTCTTTTATCAACGGTATAAGTTGTATTCGGATAGAGTCATAGTTGTATTAAGGTATAAAGCGTTCGGAGCGCTTTATACCTTAATACAACTATGACTCTATCCGAATACAGTCTTTAGACAGGCTTAATAGAATTGTAGTGACCACGGCAATAATCATCACAGGTTATACTGCATTTTCTTTTCTCATTACTTAATTTTGCTTCCTAATACATTACCATGGCAGATCAACCGCAACAACCCAATCAACTCAACATAGAAATCTCTGAAGAAGTGGCCGAAGGCAATTACGTCAACCTCGCTATCATTACTCACTCACATGCAGAGTTCGTCATTGACTTTGTCAACGTCATGCCCGGCACTCCCAAAAGCAAAGTGAAATCGAGGATCATCCTTACTCCACAGCATGCTAAGCGCCTCATGAAAGCACTGGCTGAAAATGTTGGCAAATACGAATCAGTCAACGGAGCTATCAAGGACCTGGAAGAAATACAACTACCGTTTAATTTCGGGGGGCCGACGGCGCAAGCCTAAAACAAGTACGAAATAAGAAGTACGAAGTACGGGACCAACTGATAATTGAATCAATTTCAACCATCGGACTCCTCGTACTTCGTATTTCTTATTTCGTACTTACAACAGTCCTTCATCCGCAAAGCTAAAGTACCCGCATTCACTTACTATAATATGGTCCACCACCTGTATGTCCAGGTATTTGGCCGCCTCACTGATCTTATGGGTCAGGTCCTCATCGGCCTGGCTGGGTCGCAGACTCCCGGATGGGTGGTTGTGGCAGAGAATAATGTTGACGGCATTCTCTTCCAGCGCCCTTTTCAATATAATCCGCGGGTCAGCCACCGTTCCGGTAATGCCTCCCTCACTGATGATCTCGAAATGGGTGACCCTGTTTCCCCGGTTCAGAAAGATCACGGCGAAGACCTCGTGCCGGTAATCCTGGAGTAACGCTTGTAAGTAGGAAGCAATATCTGCGCTGCCTGAGACCATCAGTTTTTCAATGGATACGGTGCCCTGCCGGCGCCTTCCGAGCTCCATTGAGGCAGCAATAGCGATGGCTTTAGCCTCACCTATACCCCTGATTTTCATCAGGTCTTTCACGGATAGTTTACCCAATTCATTCAAATTATCCTGTCCCATTTTCATCACCTCTTTTGCCAGGTCCACCGCACTTTTTTCCGGGGTTCCATGATGGATGAGGATAGCCAATAGCTCGGAATCGCTAAGAGTTTCTGCACCTTTCATTAGTAGTTTTTCTCTCGGCCTGTCGTCCTTTGCCCAATGCTTAATTGAGTATTTATTCTCTTGCATGAAACCAATTTAACAAATATTTTTATGCTTGTGAACGAGGTTTTACCCCGGTTCTAACGAGAAAAATCCAAACATTGAAAACACCCGAAAATCCGGCATTATGAAATCCAAATCCTTTAGCGCAGTAGGCGCCCTGCACCCAATTTTGTTCTTCGCTGTTATGTACATTGTGGTTCTTTTATTTTCCATCTTTATTTGTTCTTCCCTTTTTTATAGTTGTAGTTCTAATGCGGTTTCAGGAATCGCTAAAAAATCGACTGTTCCTGAAAAGCAAGCGAATACTATACAGGTGTCAACAGCTGTGGTAGTCCGCTAAAATTGCAATCGGTTTCCGATCAATATTTTCAGGCTGCCTGCACTGAATGGTGGTTGATATTAATATCTTCGCCCCTCTGAAGGAATAATTCCTTTGGAATACATATTCAGACATGCAATCAGCTAAAATTTTTGCCGGAACCAGTTCGCAGGAACTGTCCACTGCTATCTGCAAGCGATACGGCTCAAAAGCGGGCGCTATTCATATCCAACGTTTTAGTGATGGAGAAATCTCGCCGACTTTCCTGGAAAGTATCCGCGGCGATTTTGTTTTCCTTGTTCAAAGTACCTATGCTCCGGCCGACAATCTCATGGAACTGCTGCTCATGATTGATGCAGCAAAAAGAGCTTCGGCCTATAAGGTCATCGCAGTAATGCCTTATTATGGTTATGCCCGCCAGGACAGAAAAGACAAGCCACGGGTAGCAATCGGTAGCAAGCTGGTAGCCAATATGTTGGTAGCAGCCGGCGCCGACAGGATCATCACCATGGACCTTCATGCCCCCCAGATCCAGGGCTATTTCGACATCCCCGTCGATCACCTCGATAGTCACGCACTTTTTATCCCTTACATAGAGAATCTGAAGCTTGAAAACCTTACCTTTGCCGCCCCCGATGTGGGAGCTACCAATCGTATCAGGGAAATCGCCAATTATTTCGGTACCGAAATGGTGATCTGCGATAAGCACCGCAAAAGGGCCAATGAGATCGCCAGCATGGTAGTGATCGGAGATGTGACAGGAAAGGATATCGTGATCATCGATGATATCTGTGATACCGGCGGAACATTGGCAAAAAGTGCAGCTCTTTTAAAAGAAAAAGGTGCGAGAAGTGTAAGGGCATTGATCACACACCCGGTGTTGAGTGGAAAAGCATACGAGAATATTCATAACAGTGTGCTCGAAGAATTAGTAGTGTGTGATACGATACCAATTAAAAAGCAACCGGAAGATTCAAAGATCAAAGTGATCTCTGTATCAGAATTGTTTGCTGTCGCTATCCGCAATGCTTTTGAAAATAAAAGCATCACGAGTTTATTCATTCATTCACAACGGAGACCTAGCCTCTAGTCTGGATACTATATACTAAATACCTAGAACAGTTTTGGTATATAGTATTTAGAAAAGCAACGTAAATTTTTAAACAACATATCATGAAGACAATTACAATCGAAGGACAACTGAGGACCGGATTCGGCAAAACAGCCACCCGCCAGCTCCGCTCTCAGGAATTGGTGCCTGGTGTAATTTACGGGGGTGCACAGGAGGTAAATTTTCAGGCTCCTGCTGCGGCATTTAAACCTTTAGTATATACATCAAGCTTCCAGTATGCAGAAGTAAAATTGGATGGCAAAACGTACAGAACTATTCTGAAAGATTTGCAGTTCGACAAAGTGAATGACAAACTCATTCACATAGACTTACTGGAACTCGTAGAAGACAAAAAAGTTATCGCTGACATTCCGCTTAAATTCACCGGCGTATCGAAAGGCGTAAAGGATGGTGGTAAGCTTGTCACGAAAATGAAATCGCTGAAAGTAAAAACATTACCAAAGCACCTGAAAGAATACATTGAAATTTCGGTTGATGACCTGGAGTTGAATGGCAACATCCGTGTGGAAGATGTAAAGGAAGCTAATTATGAGATACTGAACTCTCCACGTATTCCGGTTGCATCGGTAGTTCTTACCCGTCAATTGAAACAGGAAGAAGCAACAACTGCTCCTGCTGCTGGTGCAGCACCGGCCGCTGCTGCTGCAGCGCCTGCCGCGGAGAAAGCGAAAGCCGCGGATAAAGCAAAAAAATAATTTCCCGGTTAAGACAATGAGTCAACCCGTATCTTCTTCAGCAATGCTCAGGATGATGCGGGTTTTCTTTTTATAGAATACGATATTTGGGTATTACCTGCACAAACCATGAAATTTTTAATAGCTGGCCTGGGAAATGTTGGCAATGAATATGCGCACACAAGGCACAACATCGGCTTTGATGTGGTCAATGCTTTTGTTATAAAACATGGTGGCACATTCGTTTCCGACCGTCTTGCCTACAAGGCAGAAGTGAAATGGAAAGGCAAAATTTTCATTTGTATTTGCCCTACTACTTTCATGAACCTGAGTGGTAAGGCAGTTAAGTATTGGATGGATAAGGAGAAAATTGCCATTGAAAATATCATGGTAATAGTAGATGAAGTTGCTTTATCTTTAGACCGACTCAGGTTAAGGCCCGGTGGCAGTGATGGAGGACATAACGGGCTCAGGAGTATCCAGGAATTGCTAGGTACGCAAGACTATCCCCGCTTACGATTTGGGATCGGGAACAATTTTCCGAAAGGAATGCAGTCAGAATTTGTACTCGGTAAGTGGCAAAAAGAAGAAGAACCCCTTGTCAAATTAAAGATCGAGAAATCAGTTGAGGTGATTGAAAACCTTGCCAGCAGAGGCATTCATGCCGCTATGAACGAGGTAAATAATAAGAAGTTTTCTTTATGAGAAGTCCGACTGATTACTTATTTTAGCACTCCCGCTATATATACAGTATTATCCAATTCGATGATTGAAAGCCTGAATATATGGGATGAATAGCCCTGATAGTAGATGTATCCGATGTATTTAGTAAAATAATTATTATCCTCATTTATGAAGATTTTTTGTGTAGGCCGGAACTATGCAGCACATGCAAAGGAACTTGGAAACGACATTCAAGATGAACCGGTGATTTTCATGAAGCCTAAGAGTGCTTTACTGCAACCGCATACTCCTTTCTATTATCCAGAGTTTACTAACGAACTGCACTACGAATGCGAACTCGTCATCCGTATCAGCAAGAACGGAAAATATATACAGGAAAAATTTGCCAATAAATATTACGACGCTGTCAGCGCAGGTATCGACTTTACTGCCCGCGATATTCAAAATGATTTAAAAGCAAAAGGACTGCCCTGGGAAAAAGCAAAAGCTTGGGACAACTCAGCTGTCATTGGCAAATGGGTCAACATCGCTGAACTGAAAAATAAAAAAGATATCAACTTCGTATTATACAAGAATAAAGAACTCGTACAACAAGGCAACTCTGCCAAGATGCTCCACAACTTCGATAAGATCGTGGCCTACATCTCCAATTATTTCTCCATCAACATTGGCGACGTCATCTTTACCGGCACTCCCGAAGGAGTTGGTGAAGTAGTAGTCGGTGATGAACTGGAAGGAATTATGGAAGAGAATAGTATGTTCAAGCTTGAGGTCAAGTAAGCTGTTAGCTACTAGCTTTTAGCTATTAGTTCTTCAGTAGTTGCTTTCCTTTCAAATTTTTACTTGTTTTAAAACTAATAGCTAACGGTTAAAAGCTAATAGCTAATTCCTATTCCTTATTTTTGCCCACTCACACTCGTTAGTATACATGACAGATAACAATACATTATCCCATGCCTACCGGCTCATGTGCCAGGTAAAATCCATGGCCGAAACATATGAAGCTAACCGCACCGTTTGCAAATATGTACACTCCACTTCGAGGGGACATGAAGCGATTCAATTAGCAACAGCCTTTCAGTTGCAACCACAGGATTATGTAAGTCCCTATTACCGCGATGAAAGTTTATTATTAGGATTGGGTTTTACTCCTTATGAATTAATGCTGCAACTGCTGGCAAAAGCAGATGATATTTTCACCGGCGGCCGTGAATATTATTCGCATCCGAATTATAAAGGAAATGATAAACCTGGTATCATTCACCAAAGCAGCGCTACCGGTATGCAGGCTATCCCTACAACAGGAATAGCACAGGGAATACAATACTGGGAGAAAACAAATGCAGACAAACTCAATAAAGGAAGCAATGGAGAATTGCCGGTAGTTATTTGTTCATTGGGAGATGCAAGTGTAACCGAAGGTGAAGTAAGTGAAGCATTTCAATTTGCGGCACTCAAACAATTACCGATTATTTTTTTAGTGCAGGATAATGGTTGGGGTATCAGTGTCACCAGCAACGAAGCAAGAGCGATGAATTGTTTTGAATTTGCTTCTGGCTTCAAGGGCCTGAATGTGATACAGGTAGATGGAAGTGATTTTGAAGCATCATACGATGTAATGAAATATGTATGCGACTTTGTTCGTAAGGAACGTCGTCCATATCTTGTACATGCACAAGTGCCTTTACTTGGTCATCATACAAGTGGTGTGAGAAAAGAATTTTATCGTTCCGATGAAGATTGGAACAAACATATGGGACATGATCCGCATCCCAAACTCCGGCGAAAACTCATAGCAAAAGGAATAGGAGAGAATGATCTTGTACAAATGGAAGAGCAGGCTGCTTCATTCATCGCTGATGAATTTGCAAAGGCAGTTGCTTCACCCGAACCGGATCCTGCTACGGTAGCCGAACATGTATTTGTTCCAACACCTGTTACCGATGAAAAAGGAGAACGTTCACCTGCGAATGCAGCAAAGGTGATTATGGTTGATGCAGCACTGTTTGCTATTCGTGAGTTGATGGATGCACATCCTGAAGCCGTGCTGTATGGACAGGATGTAGGAAAAAGATTAGGTGGTGTGTTTCGCGAAACGGCTACGCTTGGTGAACGTTTTGGTGAACAACGCGTATTCAATACAGCTATACAGGAAGCGTACATTGTTGGATCAACCGTAGGGATGAGTGCTGTTGGATTAAAACCGATCGTAGAGGTACAATTCGGTGATTATATTTATCCGGGATTCAATCAGCTTGTTACCGAGATATCTAAATCATGTTATCTTACACAGGGAAAATTCCCTGTCTCCATGGTGCTTCGTGTACCGGTTGGTGCTTATGGTGGAGGTGGTCCTTATCATAGCGGTTGTGTAGAAACAACCTTACTGTCTATCAAAGGCATTAAAGTTATTTATCCATCCAATGCGGCGGATATGAAAGGATTACTGAAAGCTGCATTCTATGATCCTAATCCGGTAGTGATACTGGAACATAAAGGACTTTACTGGAGCAAGGTACCGGGAACAGAAGATGCAAAAATGCCAGAGCCTTCAGCTGATTATATTCTTCCATTAGGAAAAGCTAATATCATTACAGCCGCCAGTAAAGAAGCAATGGATAATGGTGAGTCATGCGTGGTGATCACATATGGTATGGGTGTTTATTGGGCAAAAGCTGCTGCAGCAAAATTCAATCAGCAAATAGAAATTGTCGATCTCCGAACATTGTATCCACTTGATGAAGAATTGATCTTTGAAAGAGTGAAACTGCACGGTCGTTGCCTGGTGCTGACAGAAGAACAACAAAATAATTCCTTTGCTGAAGCACTTAGTGGTAGAATATCATCTGCCTGTTTCAAATATCTGGATGCACCGGTGAAAGTCCTGG
>JBDTPD010000080.1:0-10441 GCA_039932855.1 Chitinophagaceae bacterium
TGCCCGCTGATTTTACAATCAGGTAATAAGGAGCATTATAAGCAATAGAGTCCCACAATTGTGCCTGGGCTGAATAGTATCCGAATTTATAATCTTCATTAGTATCGAACGTTCCCCAGAATTCCCAGGTATTACCATTCAGGTTCCAGCCAGAGATACTGCCATAAGAGTGATTTGATACAAGCAGGTTAGCTGCTTCATTCAGCATTTCTGAACCATCACTAGTAAAATCATAACAGACCAGCCGTTGTTCACCAAAGCTCATTCCTTTGGCAAGCGGGTTCACACCACTGGCGATCAGGGTGCCGGCTACGTGTGTAGAGTGATCGCTTACGGCTGATGGATTGTCCCGTTGAATCAACCTTCCTGCCAGTTCTACGTGTGTTGGCGAAACCGATCCGCCGTCCCAAATAGCCAATCTGTCTTTTACATTGTTGGATGATCCACTAAGATTGAGTCCTGTCGGACCACCCGGCCAGAGTTTGCTGGTGCCGATAGTAGCAGCTGCAGTTATATTGTTTTCTGTGGAAATGTATAGAGGCGCACCCGCATTATCTACTCCCACCAGGATGGCATTACCGCCATTGGGTCTCTTCATCACTAATGGCCAACCTTTTTGGGTAGCCAATATTCTTAATTTCTCACTGAGTGCTTTTTCTTTTTCAGCCTGTGTGGTAGCAGCCTGTTTTAGAATACTCGTTTTTGTTTCTGTTTGTGCAGTAGCCAGATGGTTCAGCAGCAGTATAGCGCACATGATCAAACACACACGGGAAAAGATACTTTTCATTTAGGTTGTATTTATTCGAAAGCGAGTTAAAAAAAGATTCTAATTTACGGTATTTAAGCCTCTTTTATAAACGAAATACAACAGTTTCCAGTTGCTTTTCATCTAAAGGACATATAATATGACACGAATATCAGCTTTATTGGTTCTCTGCCTGCTCGTTCTAGCCTCTTTTACACCAGCGGCGTTTTGCCACCGCTCAGGTATCAGCGGGCACGTATATTTTGTGTCCGGCAACCAGATGCCTTCCCCCGACAGGCCGGCTGCTGCCCCCCAGGGCTTAAAAACAACACTCTACGTCTACGAACTCACCAATATGAGCCAGGTCGGTCGTGATGGAGTGTCCGCCTTTTACAAAAGCATTTCTACCAAACTTGTCAAAACAGTCGAAACAAATGATGACGGCTCCTTCAAAGTAAAACTGAAACCCGGTAAATATTCGTTGTTTGTAAAAAAAGGTGACCTGTTTTTCTCTAACATCTTTGACGGCGAAAACAATATTTATCCGGTGGAAGTAGAAAAAGGAAAAATGACAGAGGAAGAATTTAAGGTGAATTATGGCGCGGCCTATTAAATAAGGAATTAGAAAGTCCCGCATTTTCTAATTCCTTATTTCTCATTTCTTATTCCTTATTTTCCTGCGTACCTTTGCCGTCGCGGAATTATGAGTCAAGATTTGTTGCAGCGGTTTCAGGATACCCCCCGCCTTTTTCAATTGGCGGACAAGCTTTCTATGTCCTCTCCGCAAGATCACCCACAAAAAATTTATCTTCAGAATCTTGTTGGCAGCTCGGCTGAATTTGTAACTGCAGCTACTTTTTTACATCCGGCCTGTGCACAATACAATCACCTTATTGTATTGAATGATGCTGAAGAAGCCGCTTATTTTCATAATACATTAGAAAATCTTACAGGGGCACTCGATATATTTTATTTCCCCTCTTCTTTTAAGAATAGAAAGAATTACCGGCTTCTTAATTCTTCGCATGTCATGCTTCGTACAGAAGCGTTGACAAAGATTGCAGCAGGCAGTGATAGCGGAATTAATAAAAAAATTCTTGTTACTTATCCCGAAGCACTGTTTGAAAAAGTAGTGGTGCCTTCTATGCTTTCTTCCAATATCATCCGGATAAAATCGGGTGATGCATTGAATGTAGAAAAATTATTACTGCAGTTAAGTGATTATGGATTTGAGCGCACCGATTTTGTGTACGAACCAGGTCAATTTGCTATCCGGGGAGGTATTCTTGATATCTATTCATTTGGTAATGATAAACCATATCGTATAGAGTTATTCGGAAATGATGTTGACTCTATCCGTATCGTTGATCCGGAAACGCAATTAAGCGAACGAAAATTATTACAGGTCAGCATTATTCCCAATGTAGATACACAGTTTGAAGACGAAGAAAGAGTATCGCTCTTTGATTTTCTTCCGGAAAATAGTATTATCTGGTTGCAGGATTATGAAGTATGTAAAGAACAGCTTGCTGATGCGGAAGAGGACCTTCAGGTATTTTTAAGAATGCAGGAACAGGGAATGATCAAGAAACCCGAAGAAGACGATGATAAGTTTATTAAGCGCGAAGCAGTAAGCGATGATTTTATTTCTGTCAATGATTATGAGCAGAAACTAAAACAACGCCATGTCGTAGGATTTGGATATAAGAATACTTTTCCTGCCAGTTATTCTCCGTTAATCATTCCTTTCTCTACAAGAGAACAACCGGCGTTCAATCGCCAGTTTGATTTACTGATCAAAGATCTGAAAGGCTGGGAAGCCAAAGGGTTTCAATTATACTTATTTGCAGAAAATCCCAAACAGCTGGAACGGTTACAAATCATCTTTGATGATCTGAAAGCACAGCTAGTATTCAATCCGATTGTTACTTCTATTCACGAAGGATTTATAGATGAAGACCTGAAGATCGTTTGCTATACTGATCACCAGGTTTTCCAACGATATCATAAATACAAAGTCAAGCAAGCGTATAATAAGAATAAAGCATTAACTCTTCGCACTCTTCGTGAATTACAACCCGGAGATTATGTTACACACATTGATCATGGAGTAGGAACATATAGCGGTTTGCAAAAAATGGAGGTCAATGGAAAATTACAGGAAGCGGTCCGTATCATTTATAAGGACGGTGATATTCTTTATGTAAATATCAATTCACTTCATAAGATCGCCAAGTATACAGGCAAAGAAGGAAGCGTGCCTAAAATAAACAAGCTGGGAAGTGATGTCTGGAACAGGCTCAAGGATAAAACAAAAGCAAGGGTTAAAGAAATTGCATTTGATCTTATCAAGTTATACGCAAAAAGAAAAGCACAACAAGGGTTTGCACATGCGCCGGACAATTATATGCAAACCGAATTAGAAGCTTCTTTTATCTATGAGGATACACCGGATCAGAGTAAAGCCAGTGCGGATGTAAAAAAAGACATGGAATCTGCTTCGCCAATGGACAGGCTGGTATGTGGTGATGTAGGTTTTGGTAAAACAGAAATCGCAATAAGAGCCGCATTCAAAACGTGTCTTGATGGTAAACAGGCAGCGATCCTCGTTCCAACAACTATTCTTGCCTTCCAGCATTATCAGACATTCAGCGAACGCTTAAAAGATTTTCCGGTTACCGTTGATTATATCAATCGCTTCAAATCAGCGAAGGAAAAGAAAGAAACGCTCAAACGCCTGGAAGAAGGTAAAGTAGATATTCTCATAGGTACGCACGGTATCCTGGCAAAAGATGTAAAGTTCAAAGATCTTGGATTGCTGGTCGTTGATGAGGAACAAAAATTTGGTGTTGGGCATAAAGAAAAAATAAAAGCACTTCGTACTACAGTCGATTGTTTGACATTAACTGCAACACCAATACCACGTACACTTCAATTCTCGCTGATGGGAGCAAGAGATTTGAGTATTATCAATACGCCACCACCTAATCGTCAGCCGATACAAACAGAAGTGCTGGTATATAATGAAGATTTTATTCGTGATGCGATCTATTTTGAAACAGAAAGAGGCGGACAGGTATTCTTTATTTATAATCGAATTAATGGCCTGTCAGAAATGGCTGCTATTATACAAGGGTTATGTCCTGATCTTAGTATCGGGTTTGCTCACGGACAAATGGAAGGACATTTACTGGAAGAAAAGATCCTTGATTTTATCGATAGAAAGTATGATGTACTCATCTGTACAAACATTGTTGAAAGCGGAGTAGACATTTCGAATGTAAACACGATCATTGTCAACAATGCACATCAGTTTGGTTTAAGTGATCTGCACCAGCTTAGAGGAAGGGTAGGACGCAGCAACCGGAAAGCATTTTGTTATCTCCTTGCCCCACCAATGAGTACGTTGCCAGCCGACTCGAGAAAAAGATTGCAAACGCTTGAACAACATAGCGAACTCGGTAGCGGTTTCCAGATAGCTATGAGAGATCTCGATATCCGGGGTGCGGGAAATCTCTTAGGTGGTGAGCAAAGCGGGTTCATGGCAGAGATCGGTTTTGAAATGTATCAGAAAATTCTTGATGAAGCTATCCGCGAAATAAAGAGAACAGAATTCAAAGAACTGTTCAAAGACGAAATTGCGAAGCAGGATGATTTTGTTCAGGATTGTACCATCGATACTGACCTGGAAATATTGATACCTGATGACTACGTGCAAAGCATTACGGAACGCTTATCGTTGTACCAGCGTCTCGACAATTGTGACACCGAAGCGGACCTGGAAGAAATGCGAGGCGAACTGTCGGATCGCTTTGGTGCGATCCCTAAACAGGTCAATGATCTGTTCATTACGGTGCGTTGCCGCAAGCTCGCTGTTGACCTTGGATTTGAAAAGATGTCGTTGAAAGACAACACACTCCGTTGTTATTTTATCAACCGTCCCGACTCTCCTTATTTCGAATCTTCGCTCTTTAGTAATATCCTCAAATACCTGCAAACAGGTACTAATAAGGCCAAACTCAAGCAGGTTGGCAAGATGTTCATGCTGGTGGCTCAACCAATGAAAAGCATGGAAGAAATGCATCACTTTCTTAATGGACTTCACAAAGCCACGACAGGAAAACCTGCGATGGCGATTTAACCCTGGGTATAGGTAATTGGAATTAAGAATTATGGATTAAGAATGATGAATTGGGAGTTAATTCATCATTCTTAATCCATAATTCTTAATTCTGGTATTTTGCAATCCAGTTGAGACAATACTATAATTTCTCAGGTAATTATATTATTTTTAAAACCTATCAATCAGACTATGAAATTCAATCCAATCCTGCTGATAACCGTCTTGCTGCTTGCTGGTTTTACTTCACTTGCCCAGAACCAGGTAAATACTTCCGGTGATGAATCACGGTATCGTTTGCAATTACAAAGCGGATCGTTCATTCCTCAAAGAAATATTACTGCGAATAAAATTGATTCACTGAATCAAAAGACAGCAAAGGTGAGTGGATTGTCTTTTATCATTATCCAGTTTGAATCTATTCCAACAGCTGATCAACGTAAACAATTACAACAGGCAGGCATTGAATTACTCGATTATATTCCTGCCAATGCATATACTGCTACTGCAAAAGGAGCATTATCATTTTCCATCCTGGAAAAATTAAAAGCAAGAGCGATCATTCAACCATTGCCGGAACAAAAGATGGGCGCAGAACTTGCAAAAGGAAATTTTCCTTCCCGTTCTGTCAAGGTGCCGGGTACTGTGGATGTATGGATCAGTTTTCCCAAAACATTTTCTTATGATGCTGTCAGCAAAGAATTAGGTGAAAAGAATTTTGATATTATTTCAACGACATGGAAGGATTATCAGGTGATCGGTCTTCGCATTGCTGCTAACCGTGTAATGGAACTGGCCGCTCTTCCTATTGTTGAGTTTGTAGAAGCTACTCCCAAAGAAGATGCGCCATTGAATAATAAAAGCAGAAACAATTCAAGAGCCAATGTATTGCAGTCGTCTGTTATTGGCGGTCGCAACCTGCATGGTGAAGGTGTAGTAGTTGGTGTGGGTGATGATTCAAATCCTTTACGTCATGCTGACTTCTCCGGAAGATTGATCAATCGTGCTGCTTTCATTGATGGGGCGCATGGTCTTCACGTCATCGGTACAGCAGCCGGTGCTGGTATCATTGAAGAAAAATATGCAGGCGCTGCACCAAAAGCTACGATTGTTGCGCAGGCATTCTCTGGTATATTGGCAAATGCACCAGCATATGTACAGGATTATGATATGGTGGTAACGAATAATTCTTATGGTAATGTAGAAACTGATTGCGCAACGTTTGGCGTATATGATCTTTATTCAAGAGTAATGGATCAGCAGATGTTGCAGTTACCGCATTTGCAACACGTATTTGCTACTGGTAACAGTGGTGGTTTCAATTGCAGCCCTTACTCGCCAGGTTTTGGTAATGTATTAGGAGCATATCAATCTGCCAAGAATGTGATTTGTGTTGGTAATGCAGATGAGTACAGGCTTATCAGTCCCAGTTCAAGCAAAGGACCTGTAAGAGATGGTCGTATTAAACCAGAAATCACGGCGCAGGGAATTTATGTTGTATCAACCTGGCCAATCGATCGATATAGTTTTAATAGTGGTACAAGTATGGCAGCGCCAGCTGTCAGTGGTGGATTAGTATTGTTGTATCAACGTTATCGCCAATTACATGGTGGATTGGATCCAAAGAATGGATTAATGAAAGCATTGCTTTGTAATGGTGCATCAGATGCCGGCAATCCCGGACCTGATTATAGTTATGGATTTGGTTGGATCAATCTGCTTCGTTCAGTAACAATGCTGGAGAAAAATGAATTTATCAATGATTCAGTGGCAGCTGCTGCAACGAAAACGCATAGCCTTACTATTCCTCCGGGCGCTTCTATATCGCAATTGAAAGTCATGTTGTATTGGAATGATCCGGCTGCTGCAGTATTAGCCAGTCATACATTGGTAAATGATCTTGACCTGGAAGTAACCGATCCTTCTTCTACTATTCATTATCCATTTATACTGGATACTATATCAACGCATGCAAATAATGTTGCTACTACCGGTCCTGATCATATCAATAATATTGAACAGGTCGTTATCGATAATCCTGTTTCGGGTACTTATTCTTTTACAGTAAAAGGAACAACGATTCCAACGTTGCCAAGGCAGGAATATTTTATTGTATTCGATACGATCGCTGTATCAACTACATTAACATTTCCGGTCGGTGGTGAACATTTATCTGTTGATGATTCGATCTATGTAAGCTGGGATTCTTATGGAAATACAGCCAATGATTTTACTGTTGGTTATTTCAATGGTACAACCTGGAAAGACACGATCATCGCAGCCGATCAGCGTCAGGCGAAATTATTTTTACCAAATGTAACAACGGACCAGGCGCAGGTGAGAATAATACATAATGGAACAGGACTACTTCAAAGTATCAGTCAGCCATTTACTGTTATTGGTGTTCCAATTGATTCATTAGCTGCTGTACAATGCGAAGGATATATTGCTACAAAATGGAACACGATACCCGGCGCCACTGATTATGAAGTAATGATGCTAAGAGGTAATGACATGGTATCAATGGGTACTACTACCGATACAGTATTTACCATAGGCGGTTTATCCAAAGACACAATCTATTGGGTGTCGGTACGCGCCAGATTGAATGGTAATCCGGGAAGAAGAGCTACAGCTATTTCGCGTCAGCCAAACAGCGGAACCTGCGCCGGAAATATTTCTGATAATGATTTAAAAATAGATGCGATCCTTTCCCCTGTATCCGGCAGAAAATTCACTTCTACAGAATTGACAACTACTGTTCCGGTTACTATCCGCATCAAGAATCTGGATGATGTTGCGACCACCGGGAATATTCCTGTGTCGTACAAGATAGGAGCAAATCCTGTAGTAAATGAAACGATTACAGCTCCGAACATTGCAGGAGGTGCTACTTACAATTACACATTTACCGCTACAGCAGATCTATCGGCAATCGGTATATACGATCTGACAGCAAGTGTTTCTTATCCATCAGATCCGGTAAGTCATAACGATACATTGTCTGCAAGAATCAAGCAACTGGACAATCCGCTGATCAATCTTGCTACAGACTTTCTTGATAATATGGAAACAGCACCTGAGCAATCATGGACGACTGCGCAAACGGGATTGGATGGATTGGACAGGTATGATTTTGTTACCAGTACTCCTTACGGCCGGATACGTTCTTTTGTTAATAGCGGTATTGCTTATTCAGGTAGTAAAGCATTGACATTAGATGCAGATCGTTACAACGCATCAGGTACAGCTGATTCACTGAAAGGAACATTTAATCTGCAGGGATATAATGCAGGTACTGATGATATCCGTCTGGACTTTATGTATAAACATCATGGTCAGTTACCAAATGCTGCTGATCGGGTATGGGTGAGAGGCAGCGATACGCAGCCATGGATCCAGGTATATGATTTGTATGCTAATCAAGCTGATCCTGGTGCCTATAAAAAATCATCGAGCATTGAAGTAAGTGATGTACTTGTTGCAAATACCCAGGTATTTACTTCCAGCTTCCAGGTACGCTGGGGGCAATGGGGACAGATACTGGCCGCAGATAATGAAAATGCAGCCGGTTATACTTTTGATGATGTTCATTTATATAAAGTAACAGACGATATACAAATGATCAGCATCGATACGCCAGTAGTAGCAAGTTGCGGATTGAATGCAACAGTGCCTGTCAGAGTAACTGTTCGTAACAGCGCTAATGGTGCAGTTACTAATATACCAGTTACTTTCCAGTCAGATGGTAATGCACCGGTGACAGAGATCATTTCGTCAATAGCTGGTAATACCACGATCAGTTATACATTTACGGCCACAGCAAATCTTGCTGCAGCTGGTAATCACATTATGAAAACATGGGTGAGTCTTCCGACAGATACTTACCTGGCAAATGATACTGCGACGACATCATTGTATAATTCGCCTATTGTTACTGTATTCCCTTACTTACAAAATTTTGAAACTGATAATGGTTCATGGTATACAGGTGGTACTAAGAGTTCATGGGAGTATGGTACGCCATCTTCAACAAAGATCAATCGTGCAGCCAGTGGTGGCAAAGCATGGAAAACAAGCCTGACCGGTAATTATAATGACGGTGAGTTGTCTTATTTATATTCACCTTGTTTCGATATCAGCGGTATGACCAAGCCTACACTTAGTTTAAGTATTGCATTGGATCTTGAAGATTGTGGTGGCGGCTTATGCGATGCGGGTTATGTTGAATATTCTGCAGATGGAACAAACTGGTTCAAGCTTGGTACTTCAGGTGTAGGAACCAATTGGTATAATAAAAACTATGGCGGTAATTATGTATGGAGCATTCAGAACTATACGCGCTGGCATGTGGCAACAGTTCCATTACCGACAGGAATTAGCCGATTGCGGCTACGTTTTGTAATGGCATCCGATCCATACGTAAGCTTTGAAGGAATAGGAGTGGATGATATTCATATCTATGACAATCTCAATGGTATTTATACCGGACCGCCTAATACCAGTAGTGCTATCACACAACCAACTGTCAACGGAACTAACTGGATTGACTTTACCGATGGCGGAAAATTAATTGCTTCTATCAATCCTAATGGACAGGATCTTGGTAGCACAGCGGCACAGGCATATATTTTCCCTGGTGCGGTGCGTGTAAATACTTTACAGTATTATCATAACAGGAATATCACGATCAAGCCAACAAATGTAAACCTGGCTGATTCGGCAACAGTACGTTTTTATTTCCTCGATTCAGAAACAGAGGCGTTGATCAATGCTACTGGTTGTAGCAGCTGTGGCAAGCCACGTTCAGCGTATGAATTAGGTGTATCTAAATACAGTGATATTGATGATGCAGTAGAAAACGGAACACTTGCTGATGATATAAATGGAAACTGGTTATACATTAATGCTACAAGAGCAGTAAAAGTTCCGTTTGATAAAGGCTACTATGCAGAATTTAAAGTGAAAGATTTTTCTGAGTTCTGGCTTAATAACGGTGGGTTGAATAATAATCAAACATTACCATCTGAGCTGATAAGTTTTACAGCAAAAAAGCAAACAGGAAATGACCAGGTTCTCGTGCAATGGACAACTGCTTCAGAAAATAATACTGATAAATATGAAGTAGAGTTAGCAAAAGGAAATGATGAATACAGGCAAAACCATTTTGTAAAAATTGGTGAAGTAGTAAGCAATGGCAATACCACTACTGAGCAACATTATCAACTGATCGATGGGGAAGCAAATAAATCCGGTGTTCGTTATTATAGATTAAAAACAATTGATCATGATGGTCACTTTATCTATTCGGTTATTCGCCCGATAGTATTTAATGATGAAGTGAAATGGCAGATCTATCCGAATCCTTCCAATGGATTATTCAACCTGATGTATCAGTCAGCAGCCGGAGAGACGATAGGAATAAAACTGTATGATGTAAATGGCAAACTGGTACAGCAGTCGCAATTGCTGGCTGATGGATTTGTACAAAAAACGTCCATCGATATCCGCGAAAGAAAGTATACACAAGGTCTTTACCTGTTGGAAATCACGAGTGGGGATCAGAAAAAGGTATT
>JBDTPD010000081.1:0-10408 GCA_039932855.1 Chitinophagaceae bacterium
ATAATAAATGGAAAGAGATTTTACCAATATTGCGCTGGTTGACGATCACATCCTGCTAAGAAATGGGCTCGCTTCTCTGATCAATTCCTTCCCGGGATATCGTGTTTCGTTTGAAGCTGATCACGGAAAAGATTTCATATCAATGCTCGAGATATCCGGCATTCCTGATATTGTGTTACTCGATATCAGTATGCCCGAAATGAACGGCTTCGAAACAGCCGCCTGGATAAAACAACATATCCCTTCTACAAAGATCATGGTGCTGAGTATGATGGATAATGAAACAGCTATCATCAGCATGTTAAAAGCAGGTGCCGGTGGCTATATTTTAAAAGATAGCAAACCCACTATGTTTCGCCAGGCACTCGATGATATACGCGACAAAGGTTTTTTTATGAATGAATTGGTCAGCAGTAAAATGCTGACCTATGTAAAAGGCGAAGAACAAAACAAAGATGCCGCGATCATCTCCCGCCTGTCAGAAAAAGAATTGACCTTCTTACGCCTGGCCTGTACCGAAAAAACTTATAAAGAGATCGCGAGCGAAATGAACCTGAGCCCACGAACAGTAGAAGGATACCGTGATGATCTGTTTGAAAAATTGGCAGTAATGTCACGCGTAGGGTTGGTCATTTTCGCCATTAAGAATGGACTTCACAAATTATAAGTACTTGAGCATTGAATATTGTTTATTCTCAGAAATATTCAATATTCAACACTCAATATTCAATTGGATTAATTTATTACAATCTTGTCTTCAGGACTTCTACCATTTCATTTTTCCATGAAGAAAAATTGCCTGATCTTATTCTATCGCCCGCTTCTTTTACAAGCCAACAGTAAAAAGCAAGATTATGAATACTGGCAATCGTTAGTCCAAGTATTTCACCTGCCTTCATCAGGTGGCGCAGGTATGCTTTGCTATAATATTGACTCGTTTCACAATCAAGATCAGCATCAATAGGAGAAAAATCTTTTTCCCATTTCTTATTATCAATATTAATGACGCCTTTGCTTGTAAACAACATGGCGTTGCGACCATTGCGGGTAGGCATTACACAATCAAACATATCGATACCCAAACTGATACATTCTAAAATATTCCACGGAGTTCCTACACCCATCAGGTAACGTGGCCGGTCTTTAGGTAAATGATCACAGCACCAGCCACATATTTCATACATCACTGGCTCGGGTTCACCAACACTCAATCCACCAATCGCATTACCCGTGGCATTTTTTGAAGCAATGTATTCACAGGAAAGTTTTCTCAGCTCTTTAAAGGTTCCGCCCTGCACGATCGGAAACAAATTTTGCGTATACCCATATTTATCACTGGTCGCATTAAAATGTTTCCAGCAGCGGTCAAGCCAGCGGTGTGTCAGCTCCATCGACGTTTTTGCATACGCATATTCACTACCACCGGGCGGACATTCATCAAATGCCATCATGATATCTCCACCAATTATCCGCTCAATGTCCATCACTGCTTCGGGACTGAACAAATGTTTTGATCCATCAATATGCGATTGAAAGGTGACGCCTTCTTCTTTTATTTTTCTTGTACCAGCCAATGAAAAAACCTGGTACCCGCCACTATCAGTAAGAATTGGCTTGTCCCAACCATTGAGCTTATGTAAACCACCCGCCTGTTCCAATACTTCCAAACCCGGGCGCAGGTAGAGATGATATGTATTTCCCAAAATAATTTGCGCCTTTACTTCATCCCGTAACTGGCGCTGGCTGACAGCCTTTACACTGCCTGCAGTTCCTACCGGCATGAAGATCGGCGTCTGAATCACACCATGATCGGTCACTATCTCGCCGGTTCTGGCTTTGGAATGCGTGTCAGTCTGTTGTAATTGAAATGTTAATGCAGGCATGGGAGGTGCAAGATAAATTAAGAATTAGGAATTTTGAATTATGAATAAAAGCTGAATACACATTCATAATTCTTAATTCATAATTCCTCATTCTATTCTACCTTCGCCGCCATGCCACCAATTAACTGGAGTGAGATCGTATTTTATGGTTTCGCTGTCGTAACAGCTGTACAGGTCGTTTATTATATCTTTTTTTTCAGTCGCATTGCCTTTTATATTCCCAAGGAAAAAGTGCAATCACAGCAACATCCTGTTTCCGTTATTGTCTGCGCGCGCGATGAAGATGAGAACCTGGCGCGCAATCTTCCTGGCATTCTTGTGCAAAATTATCGCAGCACCTACGAGGTAGTAGCGGTGAATGATAACTCACTCGATGATTCGAAATACATTTTACAGGAACTTAAAAAGACATTCAAATCATTGAATGTGGTGGAGCTGACACAGGAAGCAAAATTAATTTCTGGTAAAAAATATCCGCTCTCAATTGGCATCCGTGAAGCAAAACACGAAGTGTTATTATTAACCGATGCAGATTGTGTGCCAGCCAGTGAGTATTGGTTAGAAAAAATGCAGGGCGCTTACGATGAAGACATCGAGATCGTATTAGGCTATGGCGCCTATCATAAAACAGCCGGGTTATTAAACAAAGTAATTCGTTTCGAAACGTTTCATACAGCACTTCAGTATCTATCGTATGCATTGGCAGGTATGCCATATATGGGAGTAGGGAGAAATCTTTCTTATAAAAAAGGATTGTTCCTGAGAAATAAAGGCTTTGCTTCTATCAATCATATTCCAAGTGGGGATGATGATCTGTTTATTAATAAAGTAGCAACCGGAAAAAATACTGCCGTAATCATTGATCCGGAAGCTGTCACCCGTTCAATTCCGAAAACAACCTGGAAAGGTTGGTTCAAACAAAAATCAAGACACTATACAACTGCAAAATTTTACAGACCAAGACATAAATTTTTATTGGGTTCTTATTTCGCTACGCAATTTCTTTTTTATCCATTATTTATTGTCAGCGCTATTTTCTTCAGTTGGAAATTAGCATTAGTTGTTTTTGCGGTACGCATAATCGTACAGGCCGTTATTTTATATAAAGCCATGGGAAAAATGGGAGAAAAGGATCTTTGGCCCTGGTTCTTCTTACTCGATCTGTGGATGTTCTTTTATTATATCATCTTTGCACCTGCGTTGTGGAGAAAACCGAAGCAGAAATGGAACTGAGTCAGTCGACAGTTTGCAGTCGGCAGTCTACAGTCCCGTGATTATTGAATGCGAACTATGCGTTTGGTAATTTACAATAAGCGTCAGTGATTCCTGATAAGTAAAGCGACTGCAGACTGCCGACTGACAGACTGCCAACTAAATCAAATGGAAATAATACTAAAATATTTTTCTGATTTCACGCCAGGGCAACTGACTCAGTTCAGGGCGCTCGAAGGATTGTATAAAGAATGGAATGAAAAGATCAATGTCATTTCAAGAAAAGATATTGATAGTTTGTATGAGCGCCATGTATTGCATTCATTGAGTATAGCAGCGGCATTTAATTTTGAAAAAGGAATGGAGATCATTGACCTGGGAACTGGTGGTGGTTTTCCCGGAGTGCCATTAGCTATTTTTTTCCCGGAAGTAAAATTTCATCTCGTCGATAGTATTAATAAAAAGTTGAAAGTAATAGAAGCCGTGGCTGAAGCTATCGGTTTGAAGAATATAACCACCCAGCACACACGTATAGAAGATATTAAGAATAAGAAATTCGATTTTGTTGTATCCCGCGCAGTGGCCCCGCTCAAGGACCTTTGGGGATGGAGCAAACCCGTTCTTAAAACAGTCAGCAGCCGGCCCCCGATAGCTATCGGGGCTACAGCCGGCACCGAGCAGCCAAAACCCGGATTAATTTGTCTCAAAGGCGGTGATTTAGCTTTGGAAATACAGGATAGCGGAACGCGTCCCCGGGTGATGGAAATAAAAGAATTGTTTGGAGAAGAATCTTTCAAGGATAAATTCATCCTATACATCCCACGTTGATAAAAATACCAGTTTGTGGTATTGCCATTTAAGTACATAAACATCAATTTTGCGTTATGAAAGATATTACCGTTTGTATCGTTGACGACAATAGTGACCTCAGAAATGCGTTGGAGGAAATCGTCAGCATGTCCGATGGGTATACCTGTATAGGAACGATTGGAACCGCTGAAGAAGCTATCCGCCAGATACCTTTATTACATCCAGATGTTGTATTGATGGATATAAATCTTGGAACTGCTGAAACCGGGATTGATTGTGTGCGTATCCTGAAACAACAGGTGCCTGCTACCAATTTTATGATGTGTACTGTATACGAAGAAGATGAAAAGATCTTTGAAGCATTAAGTGCCGGCGCGAGTGGATATATTTTGAAAAAAACGGCTCCTTCCCGTTTGCTTGAAGCCATCCGTGAGCTTTACCAGGGCGGCGCTCCTATGAGCAGCCAGATTGCGCGTAAAGTGGTGGCGGCTTTTCAGAACAAGCCTTCCGGTATGGCAGGTAATGAAGAATTGGACGGATTATCCAATCGCGAAAAAGAAATCCTGGAGCAGTTATCAAAGGGACTCATGTATAAAGAAATCGCCGCAGAACTTTTCATCAGCCCCGAAACGGTTCGTAAACACGTCTATCATATTTATGAAAAGCTCCACGTTACCAACCGGATAGAGGCTGTAAATAAATTCTTTGGACGTTAACATATAAAAAATACCACAAAAGTGGTATTTGACACAGTTGAAAAGCCAATTAGCTTCGTGTCAGATTTAGAGATTGTTTTCACTTACCATTAACCCGTAAACCTACCATTAACCGTGAACACGAATTTGAGGGCTCCTAATCAAAATAAAAAACCATCGCAGATGCAAGCGATGGTTTTTTATTTTAGCTATATCCGGCATTTTACCGCAATTTGATCTTATTCGTTTGCCGCTCTATATCGGCCATTCGCTGCGAAGGATCGATCTCCACCACCGTTATATCAGCCAGCTTTTTATCACTTTCAATCGTATACGTTTCATCTGTCCATTTCCAGGCAGGATAAACCTTTACCGGCGTATCATCTTCCGGTTGTTTTGCTCCATACATCAGGTCAAGCGGGATGTAATGCATCTCTGCTGTACCATCTTTAAAACTAAGCTTCAGGTCTATTGGCATTGGCACCAATCCTTTGCGACGCAAACGGATCTTTGTTTTGCCTCCCTCCTGCCATAAACTATCAAATGAATAATCGATCGTATTCGTTGTGTTTATCCAATATTGTTTATACCAATCCAGTTTCATATCACTCACCTTCTCTGCTATCTTCATAAAATCATCTGCATTGGGATGTTTGAATTTCCATATCCGGAAATATTCCTGCAGGATCTTATCACGCGTAGTGGCTCCTACTATATATCCAAGTTGCTCCAAAAACACGGCTCCTTTTGCATAAGATGCTTTTGTATATGCATCATTCAGGTTGTAATGATCGGCATGCGTTGTAAGTGGTTCCTCTTTTTCACTTTTCACTATCAGGTAATATCCTTTATAATTATCCTCCTGGGCGAATGAAGTATCCTTTGTCAGGTAAGAAAGTATTCTTGCCGTTGCATAATTAGCAAACCCTTCATCCATCCAGGGATATAATGATTCATTGGTTCCTAATACCCCCTGGTACCAGCTATGCATCCACTCATGTACGAATAGATCAGCACCAGCACCTTTGATCAATGTTGCCATTGGGTATTCCATGCCACCATCGCCACCTTGTATGAAAGAATATTGGTTGTAAGGATATTTACCAAAGGTTTTCTCCATATATGGTAATGCGAATACAGCAATGTCAAGCAATTCTTCCCATTGATTTTTATAATACGTAACGTAGTTATCAGGATTATTCATGTACTCCATTTTCTTAGCCGCAGACAACCCGTTATAAATTTTCTTTACCGAATCAGGTACGATCTTGTAAAAAGCATGCAGCGTCAATCCATCTCTTGTTTTCTTACTCAGGTGTATATACTGCGGATCAGCGGCCCAAACAAAATCATGTACATTAGGCGCATTAAAGTGCCATAACAATTTATCACCTGCAGGTCTCACCACTTTTGCACCCGGTGCTTCATATCCATAACCTACCTGGTTAGGATTTTGCAAATAACCAGTGGCGCCAATTATATAACTTTTATCAATGGATATTTTTACATCATAGTCACCCCATACTCCATAAAACTCACGGGCGACATAAGGCGTTGGGTGCCATCCTTCCTTATCATACTCGCAGAGTTTGGGATACCATTGACTCATACTTAAGCGAACACCTTCCGAGTTGTCACGGCCACTGCGACGAATCTGCAAAGGCACTTGTGCCTGGAATTGCATTTCGAAAACTGTTTTTGCTCCGGGTGGGATTGGCTTATCAAGTTTTACTTCCAGTATTGTTTCCAGCACTTTGAATTGCTGCGGTCGTCCATTCATTTTTAAAGAAATGATCTTTTGATAACCGATCTCATTCTCATTCAATTTAGAAATGCGGTCTCTTACACGATTATCCCAATCAAGTCCGCGTGAACCAGTAAGTGTACCCTGGCGACGGCTGCGCGTATCCATCATACTGCCGGGCTGAAATGCATTCCAGTATAAGTGGTAGAATACTTTTGTTAAGGTATCAGGAGAATTATTCCAGTACTCCAGTTTTTGCTGACCATCAAACCGATTGGCAGCGGCATCCATATTAATGTCCATGGTATAACTGACACGTTGCTGCCAGTAACCTGGAATTGAAGAAGAAGAAGAAACCGTTTTTGCTGTTTGTGCCGTTGCCATTATCGGCGATACAGCTAACAGTAACCATATTATTTTTTTCATGTACGAGATATTATCCTGTATTTATTTACCCATTAATTTATCGTTGAACTTTACCACTAACTTAAAAAGATCCGCATGCTCATTCAGCGGAAGTGTTTCTGCCCGGTCATACACATCATGATAGGCTTTGATACCACCCATGGTATAAAAGAAAAAAGCAGGAACACCTTTTTCACTGAAATGATAATGATCGCTGTTTGCCGCTTTTCCTCTTGCATTGATCTTTACCAGCAACTTATTTTCATCGTTTACTGCATTCATCATTGCAAACTCTTTAGGATATTCAGTAGCGTTCACTACAGTGATGCCTTCTTCTCCTGTACCTGCAAGATCTGTATTGGTAAGAAAACGAATACTCTTCAATGGAACCAACGGATGTTCAACAAAATAAGCTGACCCAACCAATCCTGCCTCTTCACCTGCAAAACAAATAAATCCGATTGAATATGGTTGTGGATTAGCCGCATAATAATGAGCGAGATTTAATAAAAGAGAAATACCGCTTGCATTATCATTAGCGCCGGGGAAATAAGTATCCTTACCCATACCACCAAGGTGATCGTAATGCGCAGTGATCATTATAACCGAATCAGGCTTGACTGTTCCTTTTACGATCCCGCAGACATTAGCTGTTTTGAAATCTTTAATAAATTTATTCTCAATATTGACATTGAAATCTTTCGGCGATGCATCCAATGCTTTTTTATCGACTTCAATCAAGGTATAATCAGCGGCCTTTTGCTCTACTGACCAGGTAAGTTTATCTTCTAACTTAAAGATCACCCGGTTGTCCCTGTTGACGAACTGTACGCTATCAGCCTGTTCTACTTTTCCTTTTGCTTTTACGCCTTTGCTTTCAGGACCGATAATAAACTCTTTTCCAGGTACCAATTGTTTTCCATTAATAGTCACTTCCATTTTACCAGGAAATGTATTAGCAGAAAAAGAAAATGGTTGTAAAAATTTCTTGCCGTCCATTGGTTTCAAACCATACGACTCAAACTGTTTAGCTAAAAAGTCAGCTGCCTTTTGCATGCCGTTATTAGTATATCCTCTTCCCCAGAAATAAGGCGATGTCAATGTATCCACCATTTTTTTTCCGAAAGCAACATCCTGTGAAAAACATTGTATGGATATGCATAAACAAAGTAGAAATAAGGTTCGACGCATGTTGTGTGTTTAGCGGTGTATTGTCAGGCTGTGAAAAGTAGCAAATATCGGGATTACAGGGTGTAAAATTCGTTAAATATGAGGAGAGGAAGCTATTAGCTGTTAGCCGTTAGCTATTAGCTTCGCTCTCTCGATGATCGAAAACACTAAAGCCTCCAAACAGGAGGCCTTAGTGTCTTTAATTATTTGACTGTCGGAGCTAACAGCTAATAGCTAACGGCTAACAGCTAACAGCTTTCCTTAAAGAGTAATACTATCCCGAAGCAGCTTTCCTTCCGGATTAAAAAACAAATATTTCTTCTCCACTGTGTTTTTCTCTGTTTTAATACGATACTGAGTAATATCGGCTGGATAGTACAACACAACGACATCTTTTATTTCACGATCGGAATATTTACTTTTTTTGAAACCATCTTTTACCGCATCCGGCAGTTTATCATACGTCCATTCCTTTTCTGTATGTTTCCAGATTCCTTTGTTGGAATATTCAGCATTCATTTTTTCACCCTCGAGTGTGAATTTTACATTGACATTAGTCAGATCATCATCATAATTCACGTCTGTCGCGGTAGGATATTGCCGGGCAAAATTTTCCTTGACAATTTTAGGAATGTCCCTTAATTGGGAAAAAGAGGTAACAGTTATTAATAAAAGAAGAGGAACAAATACACATAGCTTTTTCATACTTGTAAGTTTATCAATACATTTTGAAAAAATAATGCCAGTTTCCCCCAATGCTTTCTTATTTTTCATTTCCTGCTATAATAATAACGATCTCACCTTTGACCGTTTTTGTTTTATAATATGTAAGAACAGTTTCCAATGTACCGCGTTGATTCTCTTCAAACATCTTTGAAAGCTCGCGGCTGACGCAGCATTGACGATCATTTCCAAAATAAGTAATCAATTCTTCCAATGTCTTTACCAACCGCATTGGAGATTCATACAGGATGATCGTTCTTTCTTCTTCCGCGAGTTTTTTTAACAAAGTCTGTCTGCCTTTTTTTATTGGCAAAAAACCTTCAAAGCAAAAACGGTTAGCAGGAATACCGCTATTGACCAGGGCAGGTACAAATGCAGTTGCGCCGGGAAGGCATTCTACTTTCACACCGACTTTTATACATTCTCTGACCAATAAAAAAGCTGGATCGGAAATTCCAGGTGTACCTGCATCCGTTATCACAGCCATCTTTTTGCCTTCCAGCAATTGGCTCACGAGATGTTGTAATACCTTATGTTCATTGTGCTGGTGATAAGGAGTAAGTGGCTTTATGATCTGGTAATGATTGAGCAGGTGTGAACTGGTGCGCGTATCTTCTGCAAGAATTACATCCACTTCTTTCAGCACTTCCAATGCACGAAGCGTAATATCTTTCAGATTGCCGATAGGTGTGGGAATGAGATAGAGCATGAGCTAATAGTTGCTGGCTAATACTAATAGCTGTTAGCTAATAGCTATTAGTTGTTAATTGACGCTTACTTCAAAATACTCCATAACCGGGTTGGCCAATAGTTTCTTAGTGGCTTCTTCGGCAATTTGTTTGGCCTGGTCAGGAGTAGCAGCTTCAATTTGCAGGGTGATATTCTTTCCTACACGTACATCTTCCACGCCTTTTAATCCCAGGTTTTGTAAACCACCCATGACGGCCTTACCCTGTGGGTCCAATAACTCTTTTAACGGCATTACTTTTATCTGGACAGTGAATGTCATGCTGATTTATTTTTGAAAAGCAAAGATATGAGAACATAGGCAAGCACGATAACAGGAATAGCTAACCATTGTAAAATAAGATTGGAAGCAATAGAGATAGCCGCCAGCAAATATTTCGGGACATTGCTTTTCAGCGAATAATCCTTGAACTTCAGACTCATCAACGGCACATTAGATACCATCAGGAAGGAGAACAACAGCACTATGCCATACAGGAACCATTTATTCAATAACAGATCTCTCACCCATTCCTGGTTAACATTCCAGAAAATAACAGGCAAAGAGCCAAAGAAAATTCCGGTAGTCGGAGTTGGTAACCCTTTGAAAGAAAAAGACTGTGCATTGTCAAGATTGAATTTAGCTAAGCGCCATGCAGCTGCACAGGGAAGGATCAATGCTGGCAACAACCTAATGATCGATACATCTACCCCATCTTTATCCTGCGCAAAGCTTAATCTCAGAAATTGATAAATGATCATGCCGGGAGCAACACCAAAACTGACAAGGTCTGCCAATGAATCCAGTTGCTTACCCATTTCCGAAGTGGATCTGAATAATCTTGCGACAAAACCATCCACAAAGTCGATCACTGCAGCAAGACCTATACATAATGAAGCCATCCAAACTTGTTCGGGTACCGTTAGCAACTGCATACCGTTGCTGTCTTCGGTAACCATGATACCATTCTGCAGAATAAAAACAATTGCCAGGCAGCCAAAAACAAGGTTGAGCAACGTAAAAAGATTGGGAATCTGCT
>JBDTPD010000082.1:0-10379 GCA_039932855.1 Chitinophagaceae bacterium
CATAGATTATATGAATTTTTGATATTAATTTAAGAGTGGTTTTTCATAGGATATTGGATTAATACAGAGCTGGATTTCTATCCGGCCCTTTTTTAATCGCGCGAAAGTATCAAAGCATTATATGGGCCCATGTGAATAGTAGCATTATAATCCTTTTCATTATGGTTGCTTTCGAATGTTTCGGTTTCAAGGATGGGCGAATCGGTGAAAGTTTCGTCGTATCCTTTCCAATCACTATTGAAACGGATTTTCCATAATCCTTCTTCGGGAAAAGGAAGGATAAAATCCTGGTGACTTTTATCCGCCATATTAATAACGATCATCACGCTGTCTTTTGCGCCGTCTTCGCTCCATCGCTGCCAGGCCATGATCTTTTCTGTATCATTGAGGTAAGTCACCTTTGTCTCCTGCCCGGTTAATCCTTTAGAGAATCCCTTACTATTTGTCCGTAAGCTGATCAGATCGCGATATAGTTTTACGATGCCTTTGAAATCATTGGCTCTTGCCCAGTCGATCGGGTCTTCATCAGAGAACCACCCGCCTTCAAGTGATTCCTGTCCCATGAAGATCATAGGTATACCAGGTGAAGTAAAAGTAATCGCTGCACCAAGCACTGATCTTTTTTTAGCAAACCAATTGGTACTATCATCCGGAGAAATTTCCTGTGGCACTCTTGTTTTACCATTGGCTACCTCATCATGCGATTCAGTATAAATGACACGCTGAAAAGCATCCTCATTATAATAGGTTGTGATGGCAGCCTCCAGTTGTTTCATATCTCTTTCATCATCCTGCGTGGCAGCGAGCAAGCTACGTACCGGATGAACAAATGCAGCATCCCATTGCGTACTGAATCCTTCGCCACCTTCTTCCTGTGATTTGGTGATCCATGGATTGCATTTCAGATCTTCGGCAATAATAATTTTCCAGGGAAATTTTTCTTTTACTTCTTTATTTATCCATTGCATCAGGCTCCAGCCTTCAGGAATATCCTCCAGTGGATTAACACCACCATTTACATTACGTATGTACGCAATGGCATCTGTACGTAATCCATCAACATGATATTCCTCCAGCCACATCAATGCATTGTCGCGGATATACTGACGTACTTCCGGTCTGCCATAATCCGGGCGTGAATCGCCCCAGGGTGTATTCTTTCTCCAATCCTGGTAAAAATAAATACCACCACCTTCATTTTCACTCCAACCATCAAAGCGCCATAGATCAAGATCGCCCGGACCAAAATGATTATAAACTATATCCAAAACGATCGCGATACCAAGTTTGTGTGCTTCATTTACCAATTGCTTAAAACCTTCTACACCGCCATATTCTCTTTCAATAGCAAAAGGATGCGAAGGGTTATAACCCCATGAAACGCCACCTGAAAATTCTATTGGCGGCATGATCTCAATCACATTAATACCCAATGTTTTTAAATAAGGAAGTTTTTCAATCACACTATAAAAAGTACCTGGTTTGCCTTTTTCTTTTCTGTTGAATGTTCCTATATGCATTTCATAAATGACCATTTCATTCCAGGAAGGAGTTTTAAAATCCTTATCCTCCCAATTAAAGTCTGTATCAATGATCACAGAATTACCATAAGAGGTACTTATTTCTTTTGCATAAGGATCATTCCTGTATAACATTCCTTCATCGGTTTGTAAAATATACTTGTATTGCTGCCCCCCTTTTGCAGTTGGTATATCTATTCCCCAATATCCATTTCCTTCCAGCGTCATTTCATTTGCTGTCTGTGACCAGCCATTGAACTCGCCGGCTACGAATATCTTTTTCGCGTGAGGAGCCCAAACTCTGAAGAAAGTTCCATCCGTGTGGAGAATACTCCCCATACCGGATACAGGCAGCGGTTTAGCGCTCGGTGTTGCACCATTATTAGCGATTGTCATAAAGAGTGGTATGCAGTTTAGGGGTAATATCTATAAAAGTATGCCACTAACATAGAAGTCAAAATTAAAAAGTCAAAAGTCAAAATATCGCGTGATATTTTGACTTTTGACTTTTTAATTTTGACTTAGCGGAATATGGTTCTCAGGTAATCACCGGCTAACTGTATCTCCATTCTCCATCTCTTCCAGCACACGGATCCTGGAGTTGACAATCTGCAATGTTTTTATAGATTCAGGGTTGCTGATATGTAAACGATAAAAACTTCTGTCATTGGTATTGATCCTGGTCGTAACTATAATTTTATAACCTGGATATTCTTTATTGATCAAGGCTTTGATCTCTTCCGGTGAATTAGCTCCATCATAATAGCAGGAGGCTGCTACAAATCTTCCCATTCCATCATAAAAGGCATCATTCTTTTTTTCATCGGCCATAAAACGAACCAGGTAACCGCCTTCTATTTTCAACCATTTACCATCAGTAACACTTTCGAATCTTTTCATGAAATCACGCGCTGCATGAATATTCACTTCATTTAAACGCAGGTATGTTTCATCAGTATGACTTGCTCTGTAAAGCGTAAGACTCGTATCTCCTGTATTGATTGGAATAGTTGTAAGGGGAGTAGCATTCAGTGAAGTAAAGCCAAAGCACAAGGCAATCGTTATTGAAGCCAGTGCGGCGGTTCTGTTTTTCATAAAAAGGATTATTAATGTGATCAACCTTTTTATAACGCCTGGTAAGTAACCTTTATTATCAGAATGTTAAGAAATCGTTATGTATGTACGATGTCAGATGTACGATGTACGACTGCACTCTATCTAAAAGCTATTCAGATCTAAGACTGGCGTACATCGTACACCTGACATCGTACATCGTTATATGAATCGCTTACTTACTTGCAAATCTTTACTTCCCGCAGTATATGTATAAAATCCTTCTCCTGTTTTTGCACCCAGTTTACCAGCTGTGACCATATTGACCAATAAAGGACACGGTGCATATTTTGGATTGCCAAAGCCATCATGCAATACATTTAAAATAGAATAACAAACATCCAGTCCGATAAAATCTGCTAATTGCAAAGGTCCCATCGGATGTGCCATTCCTAATTTCATCACCGTGTCAATCGCTTCCACGCCTGCTACGTTTTCATATAAACTATAGATCGCCTCATTGATCATTGGCATCAGAATGCGATTAGCGATAAATCCTGGATAATCATTTACCACGCACGGAACCTTTCCCAGTTTCTTACTCAATTCAACGATCGTGTCACTTACTTCTTTTGTAGTTGCATACCCATTAATGATCTCTACCAGTTTCATCACTGGTACAGGATTCATAAAGTGCATACCAATCACTGACTCCGGTCTTTTAGTGACGGCCGCTATTTTAGTAATAGAGATAGAAGAAGTATTGCTCGCCAGGATACAACCTTGCGGTGCGGCTTCATCGATCTGTTTGAAGATGGATAATTTCAGGTCAACATTCTCCGTCGCAGCTTCTACTACCAATTGCGATCCCTGTACACCTGCGATGCTTGTCATCGGGATTATATTTTTCAGTGTCGCTGCTTTTATTTCTTCGGTGATAGATGCTTTACTCAGTTGACGATCCAGGTTCTTAGTGATCACAGCTATTGCTTTATCCAATTGAGGTTTGGATACATCGATCAGGTTTACCGTAAATCCATTTTGTGCAAAAACGTGTGCGATACCATTGCCCATTGTACCGGCACCAATGACAGAGACTGTTTGAATCATGTTCATGGGATTTAGGGGCGCAAGATAGGAAGAAGCTATTAGCTTTTAGCTGTTAGCTATTAGCTTCGCCCGTCTGCTTTGCGACGTCTCAATAATCTTGATTAACTGAAGTGTTGAATGTAGTGGAAGTAAGTACCAGAAACTACAAATTACACAATGCCGGAGCTAATAGCTAACGGCTAAAAGCTAATAGCTTTCTCTATTTATTCTTAAAATCTCCTCTCTTCCACGCTTCAATAAAATCCGCCCAGGCGGCCGGGTTAAAGATGTTCATCGGAGGAAGTTGTCCCTGGTAAACGGCGCGGTTAGCGATCTTGCTGAATTGAAGTTGAGTAGCTTCACCACCATCTCCCGGTATTGTTTTCATTAATGCGCGTCGGGTGGCTGCACTGGTATTACGTCGCGCGATCTCTATATTATCATCCGGTACTTTGGCATTGACAAAATCACGGGCAAACTGCTCGGCTGTCGGTCGCGGCCGGATAATGGTAGCCGGCAGATAAACAGTATCCGCTACCATCAACTGGATAACACTATATTGATTGCCCTCGATATCACGGGGGATCGTGACGGTCTTTGGCTTATAACTTACGTGGGTGAATTCTATCTGGTCGCCTTTCAATACCACGATAGAGAATACACCATCGCTGTTGGTGATCGTTCCGCGGTTCTGTCCTTTTATACTGACACTCACCGCCGGAATGCCCACAAGGCTATCCGCTGTCATGATGATGCCATATAATTGAACGACTGAGTCTCGGGCTGTTTCAAATTGCGCATGTGCAGCAGCAGGTACCAGTAAAACAGCAAGCAGGGTATATTGTAAAATTTTCTTCACAGCATCAAAAATAAAGACAACTTGCTTATTTTCTGAAACATTTTGGCCTTCATAATGGTTAACTTTGCATCCTTATTTACATTTTAACATATTGCTCTGAATATGACCAAAGAAAAAGTACTGGAAGCGTTAGGAAATGTGCAGGAACCGGACCTCGGAAAAGATATCGTGACCCTCAACATGGTAAGGGACATTGAGATCGAAGGAAATTATGTTTCATTTACGGTTGTGCTCACTACACCGGCCTGCCCGCTGAAGGACATGATCAAGAATGCCTGTGTCAATGCTGTTAAACAGCTGGTTGATAAAGATGCCGTGGTAAATGTAAAATTCGATGCTCAAACCACTACCAAGAGAAACGATGCAGGCGCTGTTTTACCCAATGTAAAAAATATCATCGCGGTCGTCAGCGGTAAAGGTGGAGTAGGAAAGTCTACCGTTGCCGCCAACCTGGCCCTGGCAATCTCCAAAGGAGGCGCAAAAGTGGGCCTGATGGACGCCGATATATATGGTCCCAGCGTTCCAATCATGTTTGGCGTAAGGGGCGAGCGCCCTATGATGGTCGAAATAAAAGGCAAGGGTATGATCGTGCCTTTGGAAAAATATGGCATCAAACTGATCAGTATCGGTTTGCTGGTTGACGAAAAAAGCGCCGTGGTATGGCGCGGACCAATGGCGAGCAGCGCTATCCGCCAGTTCGTGACAGATGTTTTCTGGGATGAACTCGATTACCTCGTGATAGATATGCCGCCGGGTACAGGCGATATTCATTTGACATTAATGCAAACCGTACCGGTGACCGGTTCAGTGATCGTTACTACTCCACAGGATGTGGCCTTAGCGGATGCGAAAAAAGGCATTGCGATGTTTGGCCAGGCACAATTGAATGTGCCTGTGATTGGATTGGTAGAGAACATGAGCTATTTCACCCCGGCTGAGTTGCCAAATAACAAGTATTACATTTTTGGAAAAGATGGCGGCAAACGATTAGCTGCAGAATACGATCTTCCTTTTCTTGGACAAATACCATTGATTCAAAGTATCCGCGAAGGTGGTGATAATGGTGTGCCGATCATGATGAGTGACGATGCAATTACTAAAAAAGCATTTGAAGAATTTGCAGCACATGTTGTTCGAAGTATCTCTATGCGTAATGCAAATATTTCTACGGAAAAAGTTACAGAGTTAGTTTCATAGATTGATGTACGATGTTAGATGTACGAGGTACGCCAGTCTGAAATAAGTCTCCACCTTAATGTACGATGTTAGGTGTACGATGTACGTCTGGCCTAAATTGAAAGGGCGTTCAGATTTTCAGACGGGCGTACATCGTACATCTAACATCGTACATCAAAATCCGCATCAATAAATTTATTGTCCTGATTAGCTGCTAACTCCCTGTCTTGCAGGCCTCACCGTTTTTCTTTGCCTTCATTACCAACGCGTAAAACGTTAAGGCTCTTGCATATTCAAAAAACGGATATTATGTTTGGTGTAATTTTACGTTTGGTCGTTCTGGATTTTACGATCCTGAACATCATCAAACGGAATTTTTTTAATCAAGAATCCTTTAAATCCAGTACGTCGCGTATCGATGAAAAACTATTCAGCATACGGGTATTCTCCCGCACAATCCTTTAGCAAATAGTTATTATTAATTCTGTTTTATAAACAGGGGGCAAATATTTTTTCATCGGTCGGCATAGAAGAGTATCCAATTGAAGCCATGACCAGTAAATTAAAATTACGTATTACCCGATTAGGCTTGCCTATATTCATCCTCGTATTGGGTACGGTCATCTTTCTTAAACTCATCGAGAATAAAAGTATCGATAGCCTGGTAGAACATAATACAGGTTTGCTCAATGAACTCGAATCACAAAACCATTTTCAGAAATTACATAATGATATTGCTGCTGTCGAAGCATCGATCAGGGATATGTCTGTCTCATCAGACAGTACCAAACTGGCAGGCATATTGCAGCAAATGCACCTGGTAGATGAACAAATGAGCGTCATCTCTTCTGATCAATATATTGCAGATGATAATAATCCTGCGTATGCGCGTCTCGCAAATTTATTTACAGAAAGAATAGCACTCCAACGTATAACTGTCGATGCGTATACCAATGGCAGGAAAGGAGAAATGATCACCCTTCTTCATTCGGTACGCAACAGGGAACTTCGTGATAGTATCATTTATGCTTCTTCGCAACTGTTCAATGTGCATCAACTTACTTCAACAGAAATTATCAGTTCTATCCGTAAAGATGGAGATGATGTACATATGCGAAGCGTCGCACTCACTATTGCTGCCTGTACCGCTTGTTTACTTCTTAGTCTTTACCTGGTCAGGAAAAAAAGGCATAGCGAAGCGTCAGAAAGAAAAGTAAAAGCAGCCGCGACAGTGAAAGAAAATTTCCTGGCGAATATGAGCCATGAGATAAGAACTCCTCTCAATGCTATTCTTGGGTTCACTAATATTTTACAAAAATCTAAACTCGATCCACAGCAACAAAAGCATATCCAGATCATTCATTCATCCGGACGCAATTTGTTGTCTATTGTAAATGACATTCTTGACTTGTCCAAGATCGAAGCAGGGATGATGCGTATTGAAGAAGCGCCGTTCCGTGTAAAGGATATCATGAGCGGGGTTGAACAAATGTTATTACCCAAAGCAGAAGAAAAGAATCTTAAACTGATCATCAAAGTAGACGATGAAATACCTGATACTTTATCCGGTGATGCTGTGCGACTGACACAGGTTGTTGTCAATCTTGTTTCCAACTCCATAAAATTTACAGAAGAAGGAGGCGTGTATGTCCGCGTTACTCCATTTAAGAAAACAGCAGATACGCTTAGCCTTGAAATACATGTGCGTGATACCGGTATTGGTATTGCGAAAGAAAAACAAAAATTCATCTTCGAACGGTTTGAACAAGCCGAAGCAGCTACTACGAGACGCTTTGGTGGAACCGGTCTTGGATTATCAATTGTAAAACACCTGGTCGATCTCCAGGGAGGAAGTGTTGTATTAAACAGTGAAGTCGGATATGGAACCAGTTTCCTTGTTGTACTTCCTTATAAAACTACCAACGAAGTTGCACCACAAATAACCACGACCTCTATAACCAATAAATTGTTTGTTATGAATAATAAATCCAGGGTCCTTGTCGCAGAAGATAATATTATGAATCAGCACCTGATCAGGCATTTGCTCAATCATTGGGGCTTTGCGTTTGAGCTGGTGGGCAACGGCGCCCTTGCTGTTGAAGCATTAAGAAAACAGCATTATGATGTTGTATTAATGGATATCCAGATGCCCGAAATGGATGGACATACTGCTGCCAGAATGATCCGTAGTGAATTGAAGTCTACTGTACCGATCGTTGCTATGACTGCCCATGCAATGGCAGGGGAGCGCGAAAAATGTATCAACAGCGGTATGAATGATTATATCTCTAAACCAATCGATGAAGAAGCGCTTTATCAATTATTGGTGAAATATTCTTCCAATTTTAATGGGAAGGATGATAGCGGTACAGAAACAATGGGTCGCGTCATCGATCTTCAATACATCGAAAGCGTATCTGACGGCGACAAACAATTAAAAGAAGATATGATCCGTGAATTTGTGAAAACAGTTCCGGGAAACATACACAATCTCGAGAAAGCGATCGATGAAAAAAATTACCGCGTCATCTACAGCATCGCGCATGACCTGAAGACAACGGTTCATTTCATGGGACTAACAAATCTTCTTGGTCAATCACTGCAAAAGATCGAGGACCTTGCATCAAATAATGGTACCATTGCCACGATCCGCCAGGTGTTCCAGGATGTCAAGGCAGTGTGTACGCGCGCAGTACAAGAAGCAGGAAGGCTGGTTGCATAAAAAGATTAATAAGTCAAAAATCAAAAGTAAAAAGTCAAAATATCATTATAATATTTTGACTTTTTACTTTTGATTTTTGACTTATTATCAGAGTCCTCTATGTTCAGTATCTTCGTTACATGTACAGTCTCCCATATTTCAAAGAAAAAGACATGAACGTGGTGATGGATTTTGTCCGTCAAAACCCGTTTGCCTTTGTGACAGGATGCAGCGCAGAAAATAAACCTGTTGTTACGCAGGTTCCTGTATTTATCGATGAAAGAGATGGAAAAATTTTTCTCTCAGGTCATATCATGAACAATACAGATCATCACAAAGCACTTTTACACAACCCAAATGTGTTAGTCGTCTTTACCGGTCCGCATACATTTGTCAGCGCCAGTTGGTATGATGATAAAAAACAAGGTGGCTCGTGGAATTATATAAGTGTTCATGCAAGAGGCACATTAAAATTTACCGACGAAGCCGGATTAATAGAAGTATTGAGAAGAACGACCAATCATTTTGAAAATAATCCTCACTCAGGCGCCAACTTCGAAGATCTTTCTTCAGAATATGTACAAAAGATGGTGAAGGCGATCTCTGCATTTGAAATTGAAGTGCAGGAGATCGATAATGTTTTCAAGCTTAGCCAGAACAGGAACGAGAAAAGCTATGATAACATTATTGACAAACTAAAAGAAGGCGGCGCTGATGCAAGCGAGATCAGTAAGCTGATGGAAGCAAGAAAATCAAAATTATTTTCATCATGAGTATTTTCATCAACAGGCTTTTAGTCTCCGCAGCCATCATGAGTGGTTTGCTGTGTTGTAAGTCCGGACAGAAAGCAACGGCGCAGGTAAAAGATGCCTCCGATGATAAGCGTGATATAATAACTATGCAAACGAATTTTGATAAACAGGGACATCGTGGTTGCCGTGGATTGATGCCGGAAAATACATGGCCCGCTATGCGCACAGCGCTTGACCTGGGAGTGACCACGCTGGAAATGGATGTCGTGATCACAAAAGATAAAAAAGTAGTGTTGTCGCATGACCAATGGTTCAGTCGCGATATCACCACTAAGCCAGATGGCAGTTATATCGGGGAAAGAGAAGAAAGAAAATTCAATATTTATTGGATGACCTATGACCAGGTAAAGACATTTGATGTAGGGATGAAACCACATCCGCGTTTTCCTGATCAGCAAAAAATGAAAGCGATAAAGCCATTGCTGTCTGACCTCGTTGATAGCATAAAAGGATATATGATGACAAGCCGGAGACCATTTCCCTATTATAATATTGAGACAAAAACAAATCCTGAATTCGATGGTGTCTTTCATCCTAAGCCCGAAGAGTTTGTTGATTTGCTGATGGCGGTCATTAAAGAAAAAAATATAGAGGATCATGTGATCATTCAATCATTTGATTTCAGAACATTACAATACCTGCACAAGAAATATCCACAGATGATGACCGCTATGTTGATTGAAGCAGATGACAAGCGCAGTTTTGACGAACAGTTAAAGGATCTTGGATTTACGCCTTCTATTTACAGCCCGGCATACGAACTGGTCAATGCAAAACTGGTTAAGAGCTGCCAGCAGAATAATATTAAGGTCATCCCCTGGACAGTCAATACAAAAGAAGAGATTGATAGTTTGAAAAAAATGGGAGTAGATGGGGCCATTTCAGACTATCCGAACTTATTTTAACCCCCAACCCCTAAAGGGGAGTTTGGGTACATCACTAGTTTCGATATTAGCGGATCCAAAGCACTGACTTATTTTCAATTATTTTTATTTTCCTAACTCCCCTTTAGGGGTTGGGGGTATCTTTGACAACATGAACCTTTCCCTAAAAAACAAACAAGCAATTATCTGCGGTAGCACGCAAGGCATAGGCCTGGCGATTGCGAATGAACTGGCACTGGCTGGTGCAGATTGTATCTTAATGGCCCGTAATAAGGAAACACTTCC
>JBDTPD010000083.1:0-10375 GCA_039932855.1 Chitinophagaceae bacterium
GCAACCGCCGGCATCAGTAACGGTAACATGATAAGTACCGGGAGCAGCATTGACAAGCGAAGAACCTGTCTGACCATTGCTCCATAAATAAGTTAATGCACCATTAGCATTTGTAGCCGTTACAGCAGCTGTACCATTATTCTGTCCGCACGATGCATCCTGCTTGGTCAATGAAATGGTCATTATACAGGTATTAAGACAATTAGAGGCGGTAACAAAATCGCGGATGGCTTGTCCGGGTAAAGGACCAAAACCATTACTGAGATTAATACCTACTCCCCCCAGCAAATGGCAATAACTCATAATCGATCCCTGGCTGACCGGAATAGGTCCGGTACTACAGGTGCCTTCTGCATACCCTGCATTTGCAGTCGGGCCACATCCGTCAATAGGTCCGCCGGGCCATCCGCACCAATGGGTGTGATGTGATCCGAGATTATGGCCTATCTCATGCGTCACTACTTCTACTGTCCAGGAGAAAAGTGGAAAGTTGGCATAGGTATTATCAATAGCGCTAACAGCTGCACGATTAAAACGGGTAGGACAGGTGCCTGTCAGCCACGCAATACCACCACCCAAAGAACGTGTAGAAAGAAAGTGCGCATAATCGCCGATATAAGTTGTACCCGCCATACGAGTAGAGAAAGCATTCAATACCGCACTGGTTGAATTAAGACCAGCAGCAGCTTCAGGATCCTGTGTGGTCCACACCAGTATCTGCGAAACCTGGATCTGCACATTTTCGTTTGCATATAACAATGCGGTGTTATTGAAAAAGCCAAGTACATAGTTGATCACATTGATTGTATTACTTCCTTTGTCCTGGTACATACGAAAATCACATTCGAAGTACATATCTACCGGTGCACCAACAAAATCAAGTCTGCCTGTTGAAGAAGCAGATGGTCGCACAGCATTGCCTGCAGGTGCTGTTTCATCATCTGTAAAACAAGCAAGTGGATTGCTTTTTTGAAGATCAGCTTCACGATATAAGGCGTATTCACTGGTAGCATTACCATTATCCTGAACAGCACCTAATACAATATTGCCTCTGCTATCAGAAATAACACCCATTACCTGGTCACCTACCAAACTAATAGTAGCAATGGAAGAAGAAGAACCCTGAATTTTTCCCTGATAAAAAACTGCGTCGGCATAACTAACCGTGCGACGACCACCACCGGGCAATGCTTCTATTACTGAGAAATTATCAGACGTGATCTTTGCTTTTTTTAATTCAAGGGTCAACACTGTTCCTTCAAAAGGTAATGACAGTGTTAATTCTACTGGTTGTTGTGATTTCAGGTTAGCCAGTTTTGCGGTATTCAATTGCAAAGCCTGGTACTTACTGGCTAGCGTATGAAAGTTTCTTGATAACTCATTTTGGGAAGAGAAAAGGTCATTGACTGATTGTGCATGAATAATCGACGCAAGGCAAAGAAGCAGGGAAAAAAAGTAAATTTTTCTCATATTAGTTAGTGAGTGGTTGAAGGACAAAAATAGTATAAACAGTTGGCAGTTCCCAGTTCCCAGTTGGCAGTCTATCAGTCGGCAGTCTGCGTTTGACTATAGATAAAGTTTTAAAGGTCTGAACACTAAGCGTAAATACGAATTACGCAAAGCGACTGCCGACTGATAGACTGCCGACTGCCAACTGCCCACTGCCAACTGCAAACTATCTCCTACATTTGCCATTCCGGAACATAACCGGATTATTAATATGAAAATAAAAACCCTGGCCCTAACGGCTTTTTATGTAACCTTTATCCTGGGTGCCTCGGCGCAGCAGGTCAAATTCACCGAGTACAATCTTTCAAACGGTCTGCATGTTATCCTTCACCAGGATAAGTCAGCGCCGGTGGTAGCTGTTTCAGTCATGTACCATGTAGGCTCCAAAGATGAGGACACGGCCCGTACTGGTTTCGCACACTTTTTTGAGCACTTATTATTTGAAGGCTCAGACAATATCAAGCGTGGCGAATTCATGAAGTATGTTAGCAGCAATGGCGGTCAAAATAACGCCAATACCTCCCAGGACCGTACTTTTTATTATGAAGTATTTCCTTCCAACCAATTAGAACTGGGAATGTGGCTGGAAAGTGAAAGAATGATGCATCCTGTGATCAATGAAGTAGGTGTGAAGACACAGAACGAAGTGGTAAAAGAAGAAAAAAGACAGCGGATCGACAATCAACCTTATGGAAAGTTTACCGCTACCATCTTCGGTGATGTATTTCATGATCATCCTTATCGCTGGGCGCCGATCGGTTCTATGCAGCACCTCGATGCAGCCAAACTGGATGAGTTCATCGCTTTTTTTAAAAAATATTATGTTCCTAATAACGCGGTGCTGACCATCGCCGGGGATATCGATATAGATAAAACAAAAGCACTGGTTGAAACTTATTTTGCTCCTGTTCCAAGAGGTGCAGATATTATAAGAAAGAAGATTGAAGAAAAACCATTGGGCAGACAAATCGTGGATACTGTGTATGATTCAAACATACAAATCCCAGCAATCTTTGCGGCTTACCGTATCCCGGGTTTCAAAAATGAGGATAGCAAAACATTACAAATGATCTCCAGTGTACTTTCTGGTTCAGGAAGTTCACGTCTTCAACGCGAATTAGTGGATGAAAAGAAAACAGCCTTACAGGTTGCGGCTATCAACTATACACTTGAAGATTATGGAATGTACATCACACTGGCGCTGCCAAATAACAATGCATCGCTGGATGAGTTGTTAGGTGATATCGATAAACAAGTTGCAGATCTTCAAAAAAACCTGATCTCTGAAACTGAATATCAGAAATTACAGAACCAGTTTGAGAATGATTATATCACGGCTAATACACGTATGCTGGGTGTAGCAGAAAATCTGGCTAATGGCTACACGTTTTATAATAACACCAATGATATTAATGAAGAGCTCACGAAGATAAGAGCGGTGACAAGAGAGAAGATCAAAGAAGTAGCTACCAAATATCTTGACAAAAACAACCGGGTGGTGTTGTATTACCTGCCACAAAAACAATAATAGTGTAGTGGTAAGTTCATTTTTAAGAAACCGGTTTTAAACATTAATCTCAGACATCATGAAAAAAATAGTATCGATCGTTATAGCGTTTTTCTTTTTTCAACACGCCTTTGCGCAGATTGATCGCAGCAAGGCACCAAAAGCAGGTCCTGCGCCGGTGATCACCATTGGCAATCCTGTTATCTACAAACTGGCGAATGGTATGACCATCCTGGTAGTAGAAAATCATAAATTGCCAACTATCACTGCCAGCTTCCGTATAGATGCTGGTCCTGTTACAGAAGGTAAGAAAGCAGGCTTACTTGGTATCATGGGTGGTATGCTCAATGAGGGTACTACTTCCAAAACAAAAGCACAGTTTGATGAAGCAGTGGATATATTGGGCGCTAATCTTGGTCTTAGTTCAGGTGGCGGTTCTGTATCATCACTCACAAGATATTTTGATAAGGCATTTGGGTTGATGGCAGAAGGCTTGAAGTCCCCATCTTTTCCGCAGGAATCATTGGATAAACTGAAATCACAAGCAACCACAGGATTGAAAGCTGGTGAAAAAAGTGCTTCAGCAATTTCTGCCCGCGTGGTTGATGCATTAGCGTATGGTGCACATCATCCGCTGGGAGAATTTGAAACAGAAGCTTCGATTCAGTCTATTACATTAGATGATATAAAAGCTGCATATAAAAAATACATCACACCGGCAAGATCGTATCTCACTTTTGTTGGAGATATAAAACCAGCCGATGCAAAAGCATTAGCAGAAAAAGCTTTTGGTAGCTGGAAAGGATATCCGCTTACACTGGAAACATTGGCTGTTGTTCCTAATCCTGCAAAAACAGAGATTGATATTGTAGATGTGCCGAATGCGGTGCAATCAGAAATAGATGTGACTAACCTGGTGAGTTTGCCAATGAGTAGTCCTGATTATTTCCCGGTATTGTTAGCGAATAAAATATTAGGTGGTGGTTCAGAGGCGCATTTGTTTATGAATCTTCGTGAAAAGCATGGATATACTTATGGTGCTTATTCTAATATCGGAGCAGGTCGTTTTCAATCGGCATTCAATGCATCGGATTCTGTAAGAAATGAAAAAACTGATAGCGCTGTGGTACAATTTTTATACGAGCTCAATCGCATCCGCAATGAGAAAGTAACAGCGGAAGAGTTAAAGAATGCAAAGAACCAGTATAATGGAAGTTTTGCATTAGGTATGGAGAATACTGCCCGTATCGCTGATTTCGCCGGTAATATCCTGATCAATAAACTGCCTGCTGATTTTTATCGCACGTATTTACAAAAGATAAATGCGGTAACTGTTGCGGATATTCAACGGGTAGCAAAGAAATATTTCAATTATGCAAATACACGTGTAGTGGTTGTAGGAAAGCAGGAGCAAATATTACCTGGTTTAAAAGCATTAGGCTACCCGGTTAAGTTTTATGATAAATATGCAGCGCCTGTTTCAGCAGATGCAAATGCAGCTGCAAAGACAAGCATTACCGCTGACGAGATCATCAATAACTATATCAAGGCAGTAGGTGGTAAAGCAGCGCTGGAGAAAGTAAAAACAACCATCTCTACCGGTAAGATGGCAGTAATGGGTCAGTCACTGGATGCTACTATGCGTCAGATGGCTCCTAACAAAGAATCTTTTGAAGTAAGTATGAATTCAAATGTAGTAATGAAGAGTGTGTATGATGGTACAAAAGGCTACCAGGCACAGATGGGACAGAAGAAAGAAATGGATTCAGCTACATTAGCAGAAAGAAGCGGGATCAAAGGAATTTTTGAGCAGCTTTATTACAAAGATCCGGGTTACAAATTGCAAGTGAAAGGCATCGAAAAATCAAATGGTGCTGATGCGTATGCATTGCTGGTAACCAGCCCGGGTGGTACCACAAAGACAGAATACTATGATGTAAAGACAGGCTTCTTCATAAAATCAGTAGAAGTGACAAAAGAAGAAGGCACGGAGATCACTTCTACAGAAGAACATAGCGATTACAGGAAAGTAGGAGACATCTTTTTCCCTTTCAAATTCGTTCAATCGGTGAATACGCCACAGGGCTCACAGGAATTTGTAGTAACGCTTAATACGGTAAAACTCAATGAAGGTGTTACAGCTGATGATTTTAAATAAATAAAATACAACTGATAATAAGTCAAAAGTCAAAATTGAAAATTAAAAAGGGTTGTCTTCCCTGCGATTGAACTGTAATAGGGAAAGCTCTTTTTAATTTTTAATTTTGACTTTTGATTTTTATTGTACTTATGAGACCCGTAGAAGATTCATACCGTCATAAAGGACTTCGTAAAAAACTGGTAGACCTTGTTCGCTCCAAAGGCATTACGGACGAAAAAGTATTAACGGCCATCAGTAATATCCCGCGTCATTTCTTTCTTGACTCTGCTTTTGATGAAGTAGCATACGAGGATAGAGCTTTTCCAATCGGGGAGGGGCAAACCATTTCACAACCTTATACAGTTGCTTACCAGACGCAATTGCTGGAAGCAAAACCTTTTCATAAAGTATTAGAGATAGGTACAGGTAGCGCCTACCAGGCAGTGGTATTAGCTGAAACAGGATTGCAGGTATATACCATTGAAAGGCAGAAGAAATTATTTGATCTGAATAAGATATTTCCATTTTTAAAAAAATATCCTTCTGTTAAATTCTTCTATGGCGATGGCTATGAGGGTCTTCCTACGTATGCGCCATTTGATAGAGTCTTGATTACTGCAGCAGCACCAGAGATACCACAAAAATTGATTGACCAGTTAAAGGTTGGCGGTATGATGGTGATTCCACTTGGTAGCGGAGAGGTGCAACAGATGATGCGCATTACCAAATTGGAGAATGGTGCAATGAAAGAAGAGTTGTTTGCTAATTTCTCTTTTGTCCCAATGCTTGGAGGCAAAAAAGGGTAAGACGTTTAATGTTTTAAAGATTTAATGGTTTAAAGGTTCTGTAGGATGGAAGATTTTATTTTTTTCTTAGACCTTTAATGTCTGTTTTCTGAAGATACTGGATGAACTTCTGTAATATAGCGCTGATCCTTACGCTTAAAATGTAAAAATCATCGAATTGTTCCTTAGTAATATAATTGCGATCTAGTGCGCGATAAAGTTGGGAGCGAAATTCTCCACACGATCCTTTTGCGTATCCTAAAAACAAGATGAATTCAGCTCTTGTGCCTCGTTCAAATCCTTCGGCTATATTATCCATAATCGAACCAGAAGAGCCTTCGATTTGATTGGTAAGTCTGTAATTATTTTCTAATAAGCCGTCATCTATCAGCTTGCCTATTTTATTACATAATTCTCTGGATAACTTCCACGAGTCCATCTCTTCAAATCTTCTAATTGTTGCCATAACACCTTTCTTTAACACAAAACAATCAGCTATCAGTAATTTCCACGCTGTAATAACCCTTAAACCTTTAAACCCTTAGACGTTTAAACGCTAAATGTGAATTGGTTCACCATAGGCTACTTCAATCGCTTCTTTCACATTTTCACTCATTGTTGGGTGAGGGTGAATGCTATTCAACACTTCGTGATAAGTAGTCTCTAATTTTCTTGCTACCACTGTTTCAGTGATCAACTCCGTTACATTGTACCCGATCATGTGAGTGCCGAGCCATTCGCCATACTTCGCATCGAAGATCACTTTTACAAAACCTTCGTTGTGACCAGCTGCAGTGGCTTTACCGGCGGCGCTTAATGGGAACTTACCAACTTTCACTTCATAGCCGGCATCTTTCGCTTGCTTTTCTGTATAGCCTACTGATGCAATCTCCGGATAGCAATAAGTACAACCCGGTACATTGTTATAGTCAAGTACTTCTGGTTTGTGATTATATTTCTTTTCGTTGTAACCGATATTTTCAATACAAATAATTCCTTCCTTGCTCGCTACGTGTGCGAGAGCCTGACCGGGAACGCAATCACCGATAGCATATACGCCCGGTACATTGGTTTGATAATATTTATCAACCATGATACGGCCCTTATCAGTTTTGATACCTAATTCTTCCAGTCCAAGACCTTCAATGTTTGCAGATACACCCACAGCACTTAATAAAATGTCAGCTTCCAGTGTTTTTTCACCATCAGCTGTTTTTACTTTTGCTTTTACACCGCTACCAGATGTATCAACAGAAGTAACTTCACTGTTGACAAGGATTTCAATACCGGCTTTCTTAAAATTCTTATCCAACTCTTTTGATACTTCTTCATCTTCTACCGGTACGATGCGTGGAAGAAACTCAACGATCGTCACTTTTGTGCCCATGCTATTGTAGAAATAACCAAACTCTACACCGATCGCACCACTACCTACCACGATCATTGATTTAGGTTGAGTAGGAAGGTTCATTGCTTCACGGTAGCCAATGATCTTTTTGCCATCCTGTTTCAGTGCAGGCAATTCGCGGCTGCGACCACCTGTTGCCAGGATAATATGTTTCGCCTCGACTGTTTGTTTCTTGCCATCCTTATCACTTACTTCTATTTTTCCTTTCGCGATAAGTTTGCCGTACCCCATGATCACATCGATCTTATTCTTCTTCATCAGGTACTGTACACCTTTGCTCATTTTATCGGCTACACCACGGCTGCGTTTGATAACGGCGCCGAAGTCAGGTTTACCTGTCGCTTCGATACCATAGTTCTGTGCATGCTTGATGTATTCATTTACCTGCGCGCTTTTCAGCAACGCTTTGGTAGGGATACAACCCCAGTTGAGGCAAATGCCACCGAGGCTTTCTTTTTCAATGATTGCTGTTTTAAATCCTAACTGAGATGCACGGATAGCTGCCACATAACCGCCGGGTCCGCTACCGATCACCACTAGATCGTATGCCATAAACTTGGATTAGTTGATTATATAATTAATTGTCCCTTACCGGGGTTAAAATGAGTTGCGAAGTTATCTGAAAACCGGCAATTTTCAATAGGCAATAAGCAATAGGCAATAGGCAATAGGCAATCGCCTAATCCAGTGAGGTTTTGTCTATTGCCCATTGCCTATTGCTTATTGGATCACTTATTAAACAAAGCTCAACCACCAATGGTTGTGTGTTTTTTTATAACGGCTGAACCAGCGGCAGGGCAGGTACAGCGCAAGGATCACGAACAACCAGATCAGGTATACGATCGGTAGCCGGAAACCAAAGAAGAGCGGCCGGAAGAAGAAAGGCGTATTTGGATCAATGATTTGAGAATTTGTATGACCCGTAGCATAAAATATAATAACGCATATGATATGCAATAAATAAAAATGGAGGATGTAGTAAAAGAATGGCACACTTCCATATACCGAAAAGAAGTCGGTCAGCTTATTTTTCATTTTCTCAAAAACAACCAGTAACAATATAGAAGGTCCCAGCGTCATACACACGTATTGCAACGATGGAGGATATTTACTGGCATTTAGAAAAGAAAATAAGTTTGGTAAAAATCCAACTTCATCGGTTCTCGGAGCAGGATCTCCATAAGCACGCGCATAACGAAGCACGATAAACAGAATGATCAATCCTGAACCGGTAAGTAACAATAGTTTTCGGCGCTGTGCAGGCAACATTTCTTTTCTGAACCAATAACCAATACTATATCCAAGCAGCATTACACCGGTCCATGGTAAGATGGCATAAAAATCTGCTACAACGCGGGTGTTGCCGATCGGGAAAATGCTATTGAAGGCAGTAAAGAAAACATTTGTCAATACGCGTCCGGTTCCTTGTGTTGGAAGGGTGAGATAATCAAAAATATCATGACCAAAGACAAGTATCAAGCCGACAATAAAAACAGCTCTATAGGATATCAGGCTCAGTGCGCCAAGTATCACCATACTCCAACCAATGGCCCAGATTACCTGTAACACAATAAAGCCAAAGAATGGATTGAACGTAATGCCAAAGGTGACGATCGTTAATTCAATAAGCACCAGCCATAGTCCACGTTTGATCAAAAATATACCTGCTTCTTTTTTTGTTTTCTTTAAAGAAGAAAGGTAGGCGGAGATGCCTGACAGAAAAACAAAGGTAGGAGCGCAGAAGTGAGTGATCCAGCGGGTAAAATAAACCGCAACAGTTGTACTCTCCGGATTCAAAGGATTGCCGGTCATTGCTGGTAAATGAAAAAAATCGCGTGTATGATCAATAGCCATGATGATCATGATCAGTCCACGAAGTATATCGATTGAATTGATCCGGTATTTAGGTTGTAGTTCCATCTGCGTTTTGGTTAAAGAGGTTGAGTTAAAGATAAGGAATCCCTAATATGATAAACACCACCACTATCGGGGATGTACGGCCGGTTTCAGAATATGGACGAGCGGTTATGGGTTGCAGATTTTAAAGCTAACTTGCATCATCCTAAATACAAATGCGTTTATGAGGTTATTATTTTCTGTTTCTTTCTGCCTGCTTTTTATAGCGGCGGCAGCTCAAAATTTATTACCAACTCCCCGGAATATCCAGGCTACTTATGATAAAGGCACACGCTCGGTAGATGGCAAGCCCGGAAAAAGTTATTGGCAGAATACGGCGGATTATGATTTGTCCGTCAGTTATGCTCCTGATACACGCTTGTTAAGCGGCACCGTAGACATTAACTATACTAATAATAGTCCTGATCCATTACGATCAACCTTATTCAAATTATACCCCAATTATTATAAAAAAGGGGCGCCAAGAGAATCGGCTGTTTCTCCCGATGATCTGACAGATGGAGTAGTGATTGAAGAAATATCTGCCGGTGGAAAAACTATCGATGTATCCAAACTGCGGATTGATAATACTAATATGATGGTAGGAAATCCTGAACCATTGGCAACCGGCAAATCAATTCATTTTACTATCAAATATCATTATACATTGAATAAAGGTTCTCATATGCGTACCGGTGAAATAGAACCTAATGCTGCGTTCATCGCTTATTTTTTTCCAAGAGTTGCTGTATATGATGATATTGATGGTTGGAATACATACCCATATAATGGCAGCCAGGAGTTTTATAATGACTTCTGTCATTTCAAAGCAACGATCAAAGTGCCACAGAATTTTATAGTGTGGGCTACTGGTGATTTGAAAAATGGCCAGGATATCATTACACCGAAATATTATCAGCGTCTGCAGCAAGCAGAACAAAGTGATGAGGTGACAACGATCATCGATACAACGGATTTACCCAATAAAGACTTTACAGGAACATCTCCTTTTTATTCCTGGCAATTTGAAGCGGGTAATGTAACTGATTTTGTATTTGCGCTAAGTGATCATTATATCTGGAAGTCCAGCAGCCTTGTAGTAGATCCGCAAACAAAACGCAGGACAAGAG
>JBDTPD010000084.1:0-10350 GCA_039932855.1 Chitinophagaceae bacterium
TCTGTTACCGTATTTGAAAGAGATGACAAGCCAGGTGGTTTATTACAATATGGCATTCCTGATTTCAAATTAGAAAAATGGATAGTGGCCAGAAGAATAAAACTGATGGAAGAAGAAGGCGTCGTTTTTCAATGCAATGCACACGTGGGTGTGAATGTCAACATCAATGATCTGTTGAGAGAATACAGTGCCATTGTATTAGCGGCAGGTTCTACGGTTCCGCGCGATCTGAAAGTGCCGGGACGTGAATTGAAAGGCGTTCATTTTGCGATGCAATTTTTAAAACAACAAAACAAACGAGTTGCCGGGCTTGATCCATTTGCTAATGCAGGCATTGAAAGCAATATTTTTCCTGAAGTACTTTCTGCCGCAGGAAAGAATGTAGTAGTAATTGGTGGCGGTGATACAGGTTCTGATTGTGTAGGTACTTCCAATCGTCATGGTGCTAAATCTATCACTCAGTTTGAATTGTTGCCAAAGCCTCCTTCAGAAAGAGCTTCTTATATGCCATGGCCCTCTTACCCGATGATCCTGAAAACAACTACTTCGCATGAAGAAGGTTGTGAAAGACAATGGGCCACTGCTACCAAAGAGTTTGTTAGTGATGGTAAAGGAAATCTGGCAGCATTAAAGATCGTGGACCTGGAATGGAAAGCATCAGGAGACGGTAAGCCAGCACATTTTGAAGAAGTACCGGGCAGCGAAAGAACGATCCCATGTGAACTTGCTTTATTAGCAATGGGATTCCTTCATCCGGAACAAAATGGTCTACTTGATCTGTTGAATATTGAAAAAGATGAGCGTGGAAATGTAAAGACATCGGAAAAAAATTATCAAACGAACCTGCAGAAAGTATTTGCAGCCGGTGATGTTCGCCGCGGACAGTCATTAGTAGTTTGGGCGATCAGTGAAGGAAGGGAATGTGCCCGAAAGGTTGATGAGTTCCTGAATAACTATTCTGTTCTTGAATCAAAAGATTCTTCTCTTCTCTTCCAGAATGCCTGATAATTAAGACTTTTTTTAGAAAAAAATAGAAAAACTACAAAGCCGTTAAAACTGAGTTTTAACGGCTTTGTAGTTTCAGAAGGAAACAATTTGCTGAAAATATGTGTAAATATCATTCAGGAACTGCAAAAATTGAATTGAGTACGGCGAAAAATATAATATTAATATTTTATATAATTTTTTAAGGTGCTGATTATTAAGCCATAAGGCTTTTATTATTCAGTTTTTTGAATGACCTTTGTTTTTCAAATGTATCATTCGTGACCTTCTTACAAACCTTTTTATCGCAGCTCAGCGACATGCTTAATGAATCAGGATCCGTTTTTTCTGACACAATTAAGATTTTAGGAGTTTCTACACTCTGGATCGGTGGTCTTTTATATTACGTACGTAATAAAGAGAACGCGAAGCATCAGCAAAAAGACGCCTGATCTGTATCATACTTATCTTCATTTTTATCTTTTCGCGTTCAGACCTGACTCTCCTTTAGCATTCATGTTTCTAATTTTTACATTCAGCTACCTCATCAAGAGTTAATTCTTGTTATAGATCCACTTGTTTCGAATTTTAAATCGCCCCCTTATCGTCAATTTCAATTATTTATATTTCAAATATTTATTATTTAAATTTTTATACGATAATTCACATTTTTGTGAATATTTATCAACAAAAGGCCTGATACTAACATATGTTAAGCGGCTAAATAGGTATTTTTATTAGGCTGAAATCATATTAAATAAAACAACTATTAAACTAACAAAGTATGAAGGCAACAGCGAAACAGATTGCTCCTTTTATAGTCTTAGCTGCCGTGGCAATTGCTGCGATTTTTGTAAAGCCACTTGGCGATTTTAGCGATCTCAGCAAATACAATAATGCTGACATTGCATGGATCATAGTAGCAACTGCCTTAGTCTTCCTGATGACTCCGGGTCTTGCATTTTTTTATGGCGGGATGGTTCACCGGAAAAATGTGATTTCAACGATGATCAAAAGTGTTGTTGCCGCAGGAGTAGTCACGGTATTGTGGGTGACAGTAGGCTATAGTCTTTGCTTTGGCGAGGACATTGGCGGCTTTATCGGAAACCCGATGACGCATTTGTTTTTCAAGGGAGTTAATTCCGGGGCCCCGATCCTGGAAGGCGCTTCTACACCACTCACTATTCCTCTTACATTATTTGCATTGTTTCAATTAATGTTTGCTATCATCACTCCCGGACTGGTAGTAGGAGCTGTTGCAGAAAGAATTCGTTTTACTGCTTATATTTTATTCATCGCTTTGTTCAGCATATTGGTTTATGCGCCGCTGGCACACTGGACGTGGCACCCGAAAGGTTTTCTTGCACAGATGGGAGCACTTGACTTTGCAGGCGGTACAGTTGTACATATCTCTGCGGGTTGTGCAGCATTAGCAGGTGCACTTGTATTAAAACGTAGAAAAAGTCACCTTGAACATAGAGAAATACCACCCGCTAACATTCCTTATGTGCTGATTGGAACAGGACTGTTATGGTTTGGTTGGTTTGGTTTCAATGCAGGATCTGCATTAAGCGCCGGCCCGCTTAGCGTATCAGCATTTGCCACAACAAATACAGCTGCAGCTGCTGCTGGTTTGAGTTGGATGTTCTTCGATGTATTACGCGGCAAGAAACCTTCAGTACTCGGTTTTTGCATTGGTGCGGTAGTTGGTCTTGTTGCAATCACTCCTGCCGCAGGTTTCATTGCTATTCCACAAAGTATTTTTGTTGGTGTTGTTGCGGCCATCATTTCAAATGTTGCTGTTTACTATAAACAAAAGTCAACACTGGATGATACACTTGATGTATTCCCTTGTCACGGTATTGGTGGTATGGTCGGAATGATTATGACCGGAATTTTTGCTACTAAAGCAGTTAACAGCGCCGGCAATGACGGTCTGTTTTATGGCACCCCGGGATTTTTCTTTATACAGTTGAAAGCAATGGCTATTTCCGTGACTTATAGTTTTGTGGTTTCATTCCTGATTTTCAAATTTATCAACCTGATTCTTCCATTACGGGTAAGCTCCCTGGAAGAAGAAGAGGGCCTGGATGCGAGTCAGCATAATGAGAAATATCTGCAGGGCACATTACTCGTTCAAAACAATGGAACGATAGAAGAGAAAGAATCGGCATAATTTTCAAAAATATTTCCACATAAGAACGGTCATTAGTTAATGACCGTTCTTTTTTTGCCTATAATTCAACATGTTACGATAATATCTATCAAATATATTTATTTAATAATATTAATAATTTATTTGACTTCCATTGAAATGTTATCTATTTTTAAATAATTATTAAGGTTATTGATTTTACTAATATAAATGATGCCTTAATATAGGATACTTCAAAAGACAATCAAACAAGATTGCCTTTTTTTTAAAAAATGCCCAATTCTCTGTACAGGCCCACCTGTAGCATTACGACCCTAATTTAAGCTAAGCGATCCGGCTGATCACCGGACTTACGCAGACACACTCACATAGACTTTTCTTAACGAAGATGCTTTGCCAGCACTAAATTGAACATCGAAAAGTGTACGGCTTCCTTTTCAATGCTCAAGGACCATATCGTTTATCAATTTATTTGTAACTCTTAAAACATTCAAACATGTTAAAAAAAGTCTCATTAACTGCAATCGCATTATGTTCACTGTATGTAGGCTTCTCCCAGGACTCAACTGCCGAAAAGCCGAAACCAATTATTTCTGGAAGTATCGACGCCTATTACAGGTTCAATTTTCAAAATGCCAAAGACGAGGGACACACAAATAATTACACGAGTTTTACTAACTCTCAAAATTCTTTCGAATTAGGCATGGCATCCGTAAAGATTGATTACACTGTTGGTAAGATCACCGGTGTATTAGATCTTGGCTTTGGCAAAAGGGCTGAAGAGTTTTCTTATACAGATGTAAAAACAGTTCTTGATGGCAATGGAGATCCAACAACTGCACCGACATTACTCGCTGCAGTAAAGCAAGGCTATGTTAGCTATTCTCCTTCTGACAAAGTAAAATTAACAATGGGTAAATGGGCAACCCATATCGGTTACGAATTGCTCGATCCACAATTGAACCGCAACTATAGCATGAGCTATATGTTCTCTTACGGGCCTTTTTCTCATACAGGTTTGAAAGCGGATTTTGTATTAAGCAGCCATTTCGGAGCAATGGTTGGTATTGCCAATCCTACTGATTATGCATCTTTCTCTTTCGCAAAAAAATTCGGTATCGCACAGATCAGCACCACGTTTGATAAAATCAGCGCTTACCTGAATTGGGTAGGAGGAAAAGATATGGGCGATAATGTTACTCATCAATTTGGTCTGACAGCCGTTGGTAAGGTCAGCGATAAATTCAGCATTGGTTATGATGGAACAGTTAAGATGGTAAAACCATCCGGTGGTTCTTCTGATTCATGGTGGGGATCTGCACTTTATTTAAATTTTGATCCTTCCTCTGTGTTTGGCTTAACTGTACGTGGAGAATACTTTGATGATAAAAAAGGAGTAGCTGGCTTTGGTACTTCTTTGTTTGATGCAACACTTTCACTCGATATTAAACCGACAGAATACCTGACTATCATCCCTGAGTTTCGTCTTGACTCATCTAAAGATCCTCTTTTCTATAAAAATTCAGATATAGGTATTCCAAGTGAAAAAAGTACTGGCACATTCTTACTTGCTGCAATAGTTCATTTTTAATATACCCAACAACAACTAAATCAAACAATGAACAAATCAAAACTAACGGGCTCATTGCTTCAGCGAAGCATTCCCATTTTTACATCAAAACGAAGCAAGATTTATTTACTTATTACAACTGCTTTGGTAGTTTTATTGCTGACATCATTTCCCTCTTTTGCACAGGATCCTACCGGTGCAGTAACCGGAACGGCTGCAGATGTTCCTGCTGCTACTGCCGGCAAACCAACCGTAGATGAAGTAGCTGCGGTAGCAGGACACAACAAAATTGCGATCAATATCATGTGGACATTGTTAGCAGGTTTTCTTGTAATGTTCATGCAAGCAGGTTTCGCGCTGGTAGAAACTGGATTTACCAGGAAGAAAAACGTGGCACACACTATGGGAATGAATTTTCTTGTGTATGCATTGGGTATGTTTGGTTTTTGGGTGTGTGGTTTTGCCTTTATGTTTGGCGGTGCATTAAATGCGTCTACATTGGGTGGTGCGCCTGGTGTAGTGTCTCACGAATATGTTGTCCATTTATTTGGTCACGACTTCGGTATTGCTGGCGGCGTAGGATACTTCCTCAATAGCAAAGTATATGACGTAGGCGTATTTACATTGTTCCTGTTCCAAATGGTATTCATGGATACTACCGCTACCATTCCAACAGGTTCAATGGCTGAAAGATGGTCATTCAAATCATTCCTGATATTCGGTTTATTCATCTCCATGTTTGTATATCCAATCTTTGGTAATTGGGTATGGGGCGGAGGATGGCTGTCAATGCTTGGGGCCAACTTTGGTCTTGGACACGGTCATCTTGACTTTGCAGGTTCATCCGTTGTTCACCTCGTCGGAGGCGTTGCTGCTCTTGCGGGTGCTATTGTTATCGGACCGCGTATTGGTAAGTATGGAAAGAATGGCGAAGTCAATACTATTCCGGGACACAATATTCCAATGGCTATACTCGGTACGTTCATTCTTGCATTGGGTTGGTTCGGATTCAATCCAGGATCGACACTTGCTGGTGGTGACTTCCGGATCAGTATCGTTGCTGTAAATACAATGATGGCAGGTACCGCAGGTACACTTGCTGTATTACTCATCATGTATGCAAAAGGACAAAAGCCAGATCCGGGCATGTTGTGTAATGGTTTGCTGGCCGGGCTCGTAGCTATTACGGCGCCGTGTGCATTTGTAAATTCTATATCGTCTGTTATCATCGGCGCTGTCGCAGGTTTCCTGGTGTACTTTGTATACAACTTCGTTGATAGAAAATTAAAAATCGACGATCCGGTTGGAGCATTTGCGGTACATGGTGCCAATGGAGCATGGGGCTGTCTGGCCCTGGGACTTTTCGCCGATGGCTCTTATGGTGACGGCTTGAATGGCGTTGCAGGAACAGTAAAAGGTCTGTTCTATGGCGATAGCAGCCAATTCGTAGCAGAATTGATTGGTGTGGCCGCCTGTGTCATTTTCGTTTTCCCTGTTATGTACATTTTCTTCAAAGTATCTAACAAGATTACTCCGATCAGGGTTAAACCAGAAGATGAAGTAGCGGGTCTGGATATGCCTGAAATGGGTGTAGTGGGTTATGTAGATTAATCGTTCACAGAAATATAACAGATATCAAAGGGCTGGCCTATGGCCAGCCTTTGATATATTATCATATATAATATATGAGATTTTTAAAGACCATGACTGTTTTTTTGAAGGATTTAGGTATCTTTAAATAGGTTTTTTTGTCAATTCACCTGAATCTCTCTAGTAAGAACTAAATTTTTACATTTATAAAAAAAATATAATGGTGGATAAAGGCCTGATACATCACATTTTTACTCCTCTTCGCAATTTTTTTAAGGACAGTCGTGCTGTTGGCGTTGTACTAATCCTTTGCACTATCATTTCCCTGGTCCTCGCCAATCTATCATCTACACAACTTTCCTATACCTCATTCTGGCAAAACGAAATTCATTTAAACACAGGCTTAATTCATCTACCCGGCACTAACCTGGATTGGGTGAATGATATGTCGATGACCTTCTTCTTCTTTCTCGTTGGAATGGAAATTAAACGGGAACTGAGTGTTGGAGAATTGGCTTCTGTAAAAAAATCATTATTACCAATCATTGCAGCATTAGGTGGAATGGTGGTACCTGCCTTAATCTTTATATTGTTTAACAGCAATACTCCATTTCACCATGGATGGGGAATTCCAATGGCAACAGATATAGCCTTCTCACTCGCAGTTCTTTCATTACTTGGTAAAAAAGTACCCATCCAGTTAAAAATATTTTTGGCGGCACTTGCTATTATCGATGACCTTGGGGCAGTTATTACCATTGCTATTTTCTATACATCAAAATTACACCTGCTTTATCTGCTTGGTGCGTCAGGCGCATTTGGAGTTGTGCTGATGTTTAATAAACTTAAGATCAAACAAACTCATTTATATCTTATTCCAGGTATCATTATGTGGTATTGCCTGTTCAACTCAGGAATACATGCTACGATATCCGGTGTAGTGATGGCATTTACTTTACCGCTCTCTAAATTGGCTACGCTGGAACGTATATTATTTCGGCCGGTAAATTTTGTTATCATGCCATTGTTTGCGTTGGCAAATACAGCAATAATATTTCCGTCTGATCCTGCTGCAGCTCTTACTTCGACTGTAAGTCTCGGTGTGATCTTTGGCCTGTTTATAGGCAAACCGTTAGGTATCTTCCTGTTTTCTTTTATGGCTGTTAAATCAAAAGTCGCTGCCCTTCCTTCCCGCACTACCTTTCGTCAGTTGATTGGTATAGGAATGTTGGGTGGAATAGGATTTACAATGTCCATCTTTACTACTAGTCTTGCTTTTACAAATGAGGCAGTACAGGTAATTTCCAAAGTATCTATCATATCTGCATCATTGCTGGCAGGCATCGCAGGGTTCACTTATCTCTATCGATTGAAACCTGTACTACAATCAGTACCAGAAATAACAGAAGAAAGAGTACCAGAAACGGAGGAGGAATTTCAACCAGCTTATCTTGAAACTGCTGGTGGTTAACGGTAATCTATAAAAAGAATTGAAATTATATATATAATTTCCCTGAAACTATAGAAAGGCCGGCTGCATGCAGCCGGCTTTTTTATTTATTATGCTGAGTTTCTTCCTGCATTAATAATTCCAAAAGAACAACGCATCACCAATTTCTCGTAGACAGTCTTCATCGGTGTTTGTGCCAACTGTTCTTCGATCTCCCTGATCTTCGTCAATGCGTATTGCTGAATGGTCACCAGTGGCAGTACAATGCGCTCCCTGGTCATAATGGAAAGCTGCTCTACAGGATATTCGGCCATTAACCCGCTATGTCCTGTCAGTCGCTGAAGATATTGTCTTGTTAATTCAAATTCATTAAAGATCATCTGCCAGATTTCACCAAACTGCTTGTGCTTACCGAGATAAGCTGTCAATGGAAAGAATGATTTCATCATTGCCATTTCGCAGTTATCAATCAAAGTGCGGAAGAATAATGAATCTTTATATAATTTCTGCAGCGCGCCAAACTTACCTTCTTCTTCACTTTTCTTCAATGCAGACCCCACACCATAAAAGCCCGGCACATTTTGTTTCAATTGACTCCAGGAACCTGCAAATGGGATCGCTCGTAAATCTTTTAATGATAATCCTGAAGAAGCACCACGTTTAGCCGGACGGCTACCGATATTCGTTTCACTATAAAAACGCAATGGACTTGCATGCAATAAATAATCCGTGAGATAAGGATGATCCCTTAATTCTTTATACGATTCAAATCCGGCCTGTGCCAGGTCAAATAACAGATCTTCTTCTTTTCCGGTCAGCGTGATATCACGACTGGAGAAAAGTTCATTGGACACACCGGCATTGATCAATTGTTCTATGTTGTATTGAGCCGCATCAGGTGTACCAAAATTCGAACTCACTGTTTGTCCCTGTATGGTCAGCTGTATTTCTTTATTGGAAATATTTTGTCCCATCGATGCATAAAATTTGTGCGTTTTACCACCGCCTCTTGATGGGGGACCGCCACGCCCGTCAAAGAATATCACATCAACATTATATTCGCGTGAAATAGCTGTTAGATCTTCTTTTGCTTTATAAATACTCCAGTTGGCCATCAGGTAACCGCCATCTTTTGTACCATCAGAAAAACCAAGCATGATGGTCTGACGATGTTTGCGACGCTCAAGGTGTTTGCGATAAACAGGATTTTTATACAGTGTGCGCATTACCTCTGCCGCTGCCTGCAGATCATCGATGGTTTCAAATAATGGAACGATATCGATGCTCATCTCTTCCTGTTTCCACCCATTCAACAGGAACAGTCCATATACTTCCATTGCATTCAATGCGCTTGTACAATGGCTGATGATATAACGGTTACATCCTTCTTCCCCGTTATACTGTTGTATTCTTTCAATAGCGCTGATTGAATTGATCGTATCCTTGTAAATATCTGCCTCGAACATTTCCGGGCGGGCTACTTTATTGATATCAATGATCAATTCTATTTTTCTATCATCAGAAGCAGATAAATATTCGGCAGGAACGATATCTCCTTTCTCCGCTAACAGCTCAAACAATTTTGCATGTACAGAACTGTCTTGTCTTATATCCAATGAGGCAAAATGAAGACCGAATACTTCTATTTTATTAATGAGACTATTTACAAGGTGCAGGAACAATCCATTGTGTTGATGAATCACTTTCTGCCGGATCGATTCAAGTGTATGTAATATCTCTTCTTTGGAGAGTGTTGTTTTTTGTCCCGGAATAAAAAGGTTATTATACAATTTAGCTTCGAGATCCGCCACCAACACATCTACTCCCTCGAAAGTGAGACGGCGCTTGAGACGACGAACATCCAGGTAATAACATTTGATTATACTGCTGCGCAATGCATCAGCTACCTGAATAGTGATATCGCTGGTGACGAAAGGATTACCATCACGATCACCACCGGGCCAGAACCCCATACGGATAACAGGATTATGTTTATCGATCACATCCGGCATTTGATTTTTAATACCAGATAATATTCTTCCTGCTGCAGTATAAAAAACATTTTCAAGGTACCATATCAAACTCACTGCTTCATCGTATGGCGTAGGTTTTTGTTTTTTGAAAAAAGGTGTCTTACCTAATTGTTGCAGGTAGATATTGACAAGACTGGTATTATTATCCGATAATGCTTTTGACAGATCATTAATGATACCCAGTACCGGACCGGGATAAAATTGAGTTGGGTGCGCAGTAAGTACCAGCATGACTGAAAAGTCTTTCAGTTTCTGTGCTAATTCTTCCTGCTTATTTCCCTGGATAATTTCTGATTCAAGATGCTTCAATGTTCCTACGCCATTGAAGTCGTGTATATCACGGAAGGCTGCATCTTCCAATGCATCGAAGAGTACCACTTGTCGTTCTACATACTGAACGAAGCGGAACAACAGATCGGTACGATCTTTTTCATTGATATACGAGGTATGTTTTCCAAAAAACTCATCGATGATCCGGATAGGACTTAAATTTTTCTTATATCCTTCTTCGCAATTATTGGAAAGAAGAGAAAGCAGAATTCCGGTTTTTTCAATACGATGAAAAGGT
>JBDTPD010000085.1:0-10338 GCA_039932855.1 Chitinophagaceae bacterium
CGGCGGGACCACAGCACAGAAGGATCTACAATTTTGTTGTAGATCCTTTTTTTATGGGGTATGAAATTAGAGTTTTTGTTCACAAGGCGACTTTTTTTCAAATAAATTACTAAAAAGCGCAATATATCTGTAGTATCTTTATATTAAGCAAATACACTTAGGTATTGCAATTAGCCTTCCGATAATCCTACAAGTTTACCATTAGGTGAATGGCCTGCCCGAGTTACCTGCAATTCAATCCATAGCTTGATTTCACATATTTGTTTATCAAAATATAATCCTTACTAATTCAATACCATGAAAAAACTGCTTTGTGCCCTGGTCGTATTGTTTTTTAGCATTACCGCTGCAAAATCCCAAACTTTTAGTTGCAATGGCGACTTTCTATTTACAAGACAGGTTAGCCCTAATACTTTTGTAAGTAAGGTTGACTTTATCTCAGGGGATGTCAACATCAGCAATCCGTCTACAATCACTCCTGCAACACTGACCAATGCAACTGTGCAGTTTGGCGGTTTCATATGGACCCAGGATTGGAACAACAATACAAATTTTGTTTTATTACGCATCAATAATACCGGTGCATCGACGGCCTTTATTATCACGGGTATACCCACTAATACCGACTTCAACAATGCAGGGGTGGATAAGAATGGCAATATGTATATTTTATCATCTACCAATAATAACAATGGTACTGTGAATATGTATACTATCAACCTGAGTTCTGGAAATCCTACTACTGCCACTACTACAGCTGTCACATTTCCTGGCCTTGCAAATGGTAATTCCATAATCTGGGGAGATATTACTACCGATCCTAGTACTAATCGTGTCTATTGTTGGTATCATCCCACTGCCGCAGTTACGCCACTGGTCGGTTTGTATGAGATTACCAATATCAGCACAACTCCAACTCTTACCAAAATAGGCGCATTGGCACAGCCGCAAACAATGGGCTCTATTTTCTTCAATGACCGCGGGCAATTATTTGCATATGGTAGTTCCACTTTGGGTGGAACACAGGACCGGATATTTATTATAAATAAGGCCAATGGCTCCATTGTACAATACGGCGTTCCTGATATTGGTGTAGCCCAGTCGGATGGATGTGAGTGTGTTTTCCGGGTAAGCCTCGACAGGGAAATATCGGCACCGGTCATCAACGTATCCCGCTGCGGCAGCTCCTCTTTTGACTATATTTTTACTCCAAGAAATTATACATCTGCATTGGCTACCGGCATTACGCTTACCGATGTCCTTGACAATCGCCTTTCGTATAGTTTTAATGCAGCCACGCTGCAAACACAATTGCAGGCTATATATGGTGGCAGCGTGACAGTTGCACTCACCAGTACAGGTGGCGGCACGAACAATTCGTTGGTAATTGCTAACATGAGTATACCGCAAGGACAAAATAGTTTTACACTGCCCGTATTAGTTGATGCCAGAAAATTCACTGCAACAGCGACGATTTCGCAACAGGCATCACTCAGTGGTATTGCTGTGAGTCTGGGCGGACCAACAGAAGTTTCCAATTACCCGGTAACATTTAATCCAAAAGACGCTACACCGGTTGTCATTAACCTGAGCGGTACCAGATGTCTTCCTCCGATTGCTGATAATTTTACCAATCAGCCAATGCCACAGGGAAATGCAGTGACGGCGATTCCACCGATATCTGCAGCTGACCCCGATGGAACTGTTACTGGTTATACAATTGTAACGATTCCAACGGTGGCTCAAGGCGTATTATTGGTAAATGGTGTTGCTGTAACAGCGGGTCAATCGTTAACACCGGCACAGATCAGCCAATTGCAGTTCGACCCAGCTTCTACATTTACCGGTACAGCCAGTTTTACATTTACCGCAACGGATAATGCCGGAAATTTAAGTAATACTGCCATCTATAAACTCCCGGTAATTTCTTTACCACCGGTAGCGAGTAATATCATGGAGAACAGTATGCCGAATACAAATGGAGCTACTCCAATACAATCATTAAGCGCTGCAGATGCAGACGGCACTATTTCCAATTATAGTATTTTGACTATTCCTGGCGGGCCCCAGGGAATATTGTCATTGAGCGGTGTGCCGGTAACAATCGGACAAACATTAACACCTGCGCAAATCAGTCAGCTACAATTCGATCCTGCCCCTGCATTTACGGGTAATGCCTCCTTCACTTACCGGGCAACCGACAACGGCGGCAACACAAGTAATGTAGCAACCTATACAATTCCCGTGACTGCTACTGCAACTATACAAAGACCGCCATTAGTAAATAATATCGTTGCACAACCAATTAATAATAGTCTCGCTGCTACCGGCATATCTCCATTAAGCGCTACAGATCTTGATGGTTCCGTAACCACTTACACTATTTCAAGCCTGCCTTCTGCAAGCCATGGCATATTGTTACTAAGTGGGGTCCCTGTTACCGTTGGGCAGGTACTTACACCCGCACAAATCATACAATTACAATTTGACCCGGTTGCTACTTTTATTGGAAGCGCTTCATTTACCTATACCGCTACTGATAATTCAAGCTTAATCGGCAACACGGCCACTTATACCATTCCTGTTGTAAATACGCCTCCCGAAGCGGTCAACATTAAAACAACAGCACCTTATAATGGAAGCGCAGCTGCCATTGTTCCTTTATCCGGCAGCGATGGAGATGGAACTGTCACTTCTTATACTATTACTACTGTGCCAACAGCTGCACAAGGGGTCCTCAGCATATCTTGTCCTGTTACACCAACAGGTGCTACCTGTTCTGGTGGCTTTGCAGATCTGACGCCCGCAGTGTTAACGGCGAATCCCGGAGGCATTCTGTTGACGCCGGCACAAGCTGCAGGTATCCGGTTTGACCCGGGTAATAATTTCAGTGGCGCGATTACGTTCAATTATTTTGTAACAGATAATAACAGTCTTGTTGGTAATAGCTCTTCTTATGCAATCACTATCGATAACAACCCACCTGTTTCCAATGACATCACAGTAGCTGCGATGCCGAATACAAATGGAGCAACAGCGTTGACCGCTCTTTCTTCCTCTGATCCCGATGGAACGATTACGATCTATACTATTTTGTCGCTGCCACCCGCAGTCGGCGGTGTATTATCGTTGTCCGGTGTTCCAGTCACAGCAGGCCAGGTATTGACACCCGCGCAGATATCTTCATTACAATTCGATCCGGCGGCCAATTATACAGGGATACTGAACTTTACTTACACGGCAACCGATAACAGTGGGAACGAAAGTAATATTGCCAATTATAATATTCCTGTTTCCGGTGTTGGCAACCTGCCTCCGATTGCTAATAACATTTCAGTAGCTGCGATGCCCAATACGAACGGAGTAACAAACATAACTGCCATGACAGGAACAGATCCGGATGGCACAATTTCAAATTATACTATCACTGTATTGCCTGCTGTAGCACAGGGCGTTTTAAGTATTCCCTGTCCGCCAACTCCAACCGGTGCAACCTGTACCGGAGGGTTCTCAGATCTGACAGCAGCAGTATTGACTGCAAATGGCGGTGCAATTGTACTGACGCCAACGCAGGCAACTGGTTTGAGATTTGATCCTGCTGCAGGGTTTGCAGGAACGGCAACATTTAGCTATGATAATACGGATAATTTGGGTGCACAAAGTAATACTGCCATCTATTCTATTCCGGTTACCGGTACTCCGCCTGTAGCGGTACCAATCATAGCCCCCGTCATGCCGCATACAAATGCCGCGACTGCAATACCGGCATTGATCGCAAGCGATGTTGATGGTACAATTAGTTTTTATACTATTGAAACATTGCCACCGGCGGCGCAGGGCGTTCTGTTTGTAAATGGTATTGCAGCGACCATTGGCCAGGTGTTGACACCGGCACAGATCACTCAGTTGCAGTTTGATCCGGTTGTGACTTATACAGGAAATGTGATGTTTAATTATCACGCGACTGATAATGCAGGGTTCAACAGCAATTCAACAACATATACCTTACCTGTTACAGGATTACCGCCCGTTTCTGTTGATATTATTACCAATAAATTGTTGAATTCTGCGAGCGCTACACCGATCGCCGCATTGTCAAGCTCTGATGCAGATGGAACTATTTCTTCCTATACCATCAACAGTATTCCTCCTGCATCGCAAGGAGTGTTGCTCTTAAGCGGCGTTCCAATAACTATTGGTCAATCGCTGACGCCGGCACAAATCAGCCAATTGCAATTCGATCCTGCTGCAGGATTTATTGGTAATGTCATCTTTAATTATACTTCATTTGATAACAGTGGAGCACTAAGCAATGTCGCCAATTACCTTATACCAATCGGCAGCTCGCAAGCTTTGCCAGCTGATCAATTAATACTTACTGCCAATCTGAGTGGCGAAGTGGTAACGTTGAACTGGAAAACCGTCAGCGAAAATAATACCGCCTATTTTGAATTGGAGCGAAGCACGGATAATAGAAACTTCACCAAAATCGGAAGCAACATAAATGCAGCTGGATACAATAGTTCCGAAACGAGATACAGTAGAATTGATAACACCGTGGGAGTGCAAAATGTCCCGGCACTTTATTATCGTGTGAAGCTTTTCGATCTGGACGGTTCACTCAAATACAGTAATATAGTGATGGTACAATTGGACGGCGCAGGGGTAAAAGTATGGCCGAATCCGTTCGGGGAAGTGATACAGGTTTCTGTGAAAGTGGCTATTGCTGCTAACCTCAGTATCAGGATTACTGATATGAATGGGAGACTCGTTTATCACAGGAATTTTAGCATTGCACGAGGCACCAGCCAGATCAGCCTGGATGATGTAGGCCATATTGCAAAAGGAATGTATTCGATAGAGGTAACCAATCAGGATACGAAACAGAAATCAGTATTTAAAGTCAATAAGCAATAGATAATAAATCTTTGCCGAAAACCGGGCTGTTCTTTTTAGAACAGCCCGGTTTGTTTAATAAAATAAATAAAAGCCCTATCCATTATTGTGTCGGGACGGCAAACGTTGAACTGAAATCCTTGTGTCGGCGGTTCGACCACACCCTACACCAGGAAAAAGCGATTATAACAAAAGTTATAATCGCTTTTTCATTCCCTATAACCGTGGAAAAAACTTATTACCAACAGAAATACCTCCCGACACCTTCCAATTGCTACCTCTCTTCCTCCTCTGTTCCTCCTCTCTTCCTCCCCGGCCCCCGGGGACGAACAGAGGAGGAATCGGGGAGGCAAAGAGGAGGCAATGAGGAGAATCCGGGGAGAAAAAGACATTCGTGGCAGGGTTTGGGGGAGCCCGTCACAAGTTTTGGAAGACACCGTCACAAATTAAATCAGACAGCCCGGGAAGTGTATTACATTCGTCGGGGCAGTTATTGCCAAACGGATTCATCAATGTTTAATATCGAAAAGTTGTAGTCGTTTTATTAAAAAGAGGCGATCAACCCGGTATAAAAATGTATTTGGTATTAGTTCTTAAAACATCTCTATAAACCTGCTCAATTCCTCTTCCCTCTCCCTCAACCAAAAAGCCGTCATCGTTACTTTCTGCGGCAAACTTTTCAACTCCACCAGTTTGAGATTCATAGCAGAGCCGCGAACAGAAGAGATGGGTTCAATCGAAATACCAAGGCCAGCCTCTACTAACCGCATCACTCCTGTAGAATGTGATGATTCATGCGCTACTTTGGGTTTAAAGCCAAAGCCCTGGCAGATCTGCAAAATGGCTTCTACATAACCAATGCCGGTAGAAACTTGTGGTAAGATAAACGTCTCGTTTTTTAATATAGATAGATCAGTCAATCTCTTTTTCGATAAGGGATGATCTTTTGGCAGGATCAATACAAAGTTTTCTTTGTATAATATTTTAGAATTGATTTCCGGTGGCACGAGAATATTGGGCGCAATACCAATATCTGTTTTTCTTGCCAGCAACATATCAATTTGTTCAAAGTTGGATGTCTCCTGTACAATGGTTTTTAAATTGGGCCATACGCCCTTTACTTTAAATAAGAAAGAAGGCACTACCGTATTCATAGCAGAACTTGCATGCGTCACTTTTATTTCTCCCGCCTCTCCATTGTGTAATTGCGATGTTCTCGTAATTGTTTTATTAAGATCATGTAAGATCCTGTTCGTTTCTTTTTGAAAAAAAATGCCGGCCTCTGTTAATACAACAGTTCGCTTACTGCGATTAAATAGCATGGCGCCTACTTCCTGTTCCAGTAATTGAATTTGCTTGCTCAAAGCGGGTTGAACAATGTTTATTTGTTCAGCCGCTTTTCTGAAGTTGAGCGTCTCACACAGTACCTGGAAATTTTTTATCTGCTGAATATCCATACCAATCAAAATAAGTGATCAATCGATCAAAACTAAGCATTATATTTTATCAGGTAAACTACCGTGCTTTGCTACGAAGAATTTTCACAAGCATGAGGAAATAACAGCTTCGTTTTAAAACGGGGTCACAGCACATTACGGACACAAATCTGAAGAATGCATTCTCTTCCTGCTTTTACTATCAATTCTTCCCACCTACTTCTATTCTGCATGAACAGCCGCCGGCAAATCTGAATAAAGATTGTGCTGCATTGTTACAATAGATTTTTAAAACAAAACATACGATGAAAAATTTACTCAAAACCTGTTTAGTGTTTCTGTCCCTCCAATTATCTACCTGTATCGTCAATGCACAACTATTAGCTACGCTTCCCCGCGGTGGTAATAAGAGAGCGACTGTCAGTGAGCAGATCGGTATCACCGATGTTACTATTCATTACAGCCGTCCCGGTGTTAAAAACAGGGAAGGACATATTTGGGGAGAGCTTATTCCTGTTGGCTATACCGAGCTTGGCTATGGAGCAAAAAAACCAGCACCCTGGCGCGCAGGTGCCAATGAGAATACGACCATTGAGTTTGCTACGGATGTAAAAATTGAAGGCAAGGATTTATCCGCAGGTAAGTACGGATTCTTTATAGCTTATGATCCCAATGAATGCACGCTGATCTTTTCAAAAAATTCAACTTCCTGGGGAAACTTCTTTTATGATCCGGCAGAAGATGCGTTGCGTGTAACAGTAAAACCTGTAAAGACCGATCAAAGTACAGAGTGGCTGGAGTATAGATTTACACAACAAACAGCATCAAGTGCCACTATAAAATTGCAATGGGAAAAACTGGCGATCTCTTTTAAAGTAGATGTTGATGTGATAAAAACACAGCTCGCATCATTCCACAAAGAATTACGGGGCGATAAAGCATTGCCGGGAGTGTGGCAGGGATGGAACCAGGCAGCTTCCTTTTGTGCCAATTACAATACTAACCTGGAAGAAGGATTAATGTGGGCCGATAGCGCGACCAGTTTTCGTTTCGGCGGAACGACAGTCTTTACTCCATGGCAAACCAAAGCGGCTATACTGGATAGCATGGGGCGAACGGCCGAAGCTGAAGCGATCATGAAAAAAGCATTGCCTTTTGCTGATGAATTGGAATCTTATTTCTATGCTTATAGTTTGATAGCGAAAAAACCTAAAGAAGCATTCGCCATATTTAAGATCAACTATGCAAAATTCCCTACCTCCTATTTTTCCATTATCGGCATGGCATGTGGCTATTCCGCAATTGGCGATTATAAAACAGCACTTGATTATGCAAAGAAAGCGTTACCCATGGCAAGAGGAGGAAATAAACTTGAGAATGAAAGAAATATAAGAGATCTGCAAAATGGTAAGGATATGAATAATTAATTACTAAGCTGTGTGGGCAGTTGCATCCGCCCCACTCGACGGAAAAGGCCACAGTAATGTGGCTTTTTTGTGCATGTACTTATTGGTTTCACCAGATCCGTCTGTTCGGAATCTTACAATTTTCACTCTTCCGAAAGTTGTTTTTTTGTAAAAAATAAAGCGCATGAAAAAAATCATTCTTTCTGTTTCATTATTGGCAATAGCATTTATCGGACAGGCTCAATCAAAAAAAGATCAACAACTGCAAGAGGCGAGAAAAGCAATTGTTGCTAGCAATGCTATTTATTCGGACCTCGCTAATAAAGCTGATGGATCTATTCTAACGAGGTATACAGATGATGCCTGTCTTCTGCCGCCCAACTCTGCTCCTGTTTGCGGACGCGACAGCATCCTTAATTTTTTCAAAGGTGGCCCGAAAGTACACAGCGTATTTACCATTCAGCATTTATACGGAGATGGAAATGGATATGTCACGGAAGAAAGTCATTATGAATTGTTTGACCTTAGCAATAATAAATTAGATGATGGAAAGGTCATAGTGATATGGAAGAAAACAAAAGACGGATGGAAAATGTATAGGGATATGTTCAGTAGCAACCATGCAGCAAAATGATATTTACCTGGTTTTTTAAAAACCAATGTTCACGGCTTGTTGAAATTCTTCTCCATTTGTTGAAAGAGATGCCCTCGCTTTAAAAGGAGTGATACCAGTGAATTTTTTAAACTCATTTATAAAATGTGATTGATCATAATATCCACAGTCATAAGCGATAGATGTTAAACTAAGATTAGATGAAAGAACGAGCCCGAGGCTTTTATTAAATCTATGCACCGAAAAAAATGCATTCGGTGTTATACCAACCATATTCGAAAACAATGTTTCTATATACCGCTCTGAAAATCCATAGCTCGTTGACAATGCTTTACTATCAAATGCATCTCCCTTAGAAAAGATATCCCGGCAGATCTGTTCAACAATCTTAGATTTTCTATAATGCTTTTCATTCTTTACAAGTTTACTGATCAGAAACCCGTCCAGCACTTCGATCTTCTGCCTGATTGAGCCGGCTTCCATCAGGCTATAATAGAAATCATTGATCTCCTTTGAAAATATTCCATATGCATCCGTAGCATAATTGGTAAACTCCGACATCGACGAAGTAAAAAACAGAGAGCTGGCAAAGGGATAGATTCTGGCAATCAAGACAGACGCACCCTTTTTGACTGTAAGCCTGGAAGGTAACGTGAGATGGCCTAGCAGCTCTACTCCCGGAGTCTTGCTTCTTCGTCCATCGATGATTGTAGTAGCATTGCCCTCAGTAAAATTGATTACAAAGTCAACATAGCCACTTGGATAAAATACCTCATCTGTCAGATCACAGTCGATGTTGATCAACGTATAGCTCTTGACATAGGGCCTTAAAATATCGGAAGGGAAAAACTGCATTTCTATATTTACAAAATAGAGGTCATTTTTTTCTTTACCAAATCATATTACGCCAAAGCCTCTTTATTATACTTACTTCTATATTCCAATGGCGACATGCCGGTGATTTTTCTAAACACCTCCCTGAATGCCTTTACATCTGAGTAGCCAACTTCATACATCACTTCATTGATTGTTTTGCGACTGGTCTCAAATGCTTTTTTTGCCGACTCGATCTTTACGCGTTGTGAATATTCAAGTGGTGTATTGCCGGTTGCTTTAATAAATCTTCTATCAAAGTTTCTTCTGCCAACAGCGAACTTTGCAGACAGGCCCTCGGCTGATATTTTTTCATCGAGCTTCTTCTCAATGTAGGCCTGCGCCTCCTGTACCATTTTGTCTCCATGCAATTTCTGTCCGGTGAATATGGCAAATGACGATTGGCTATTACGATCCATTTCAATCTGAAATATTTTGGAACAATAAATAGCCGTTTGCCTGTCATAATATTTTTCTACGAGGTACACCAACAGGTTCAGAAAAGAATAAGCGCCACCATTGGTATAGATCCCATGCTCATCGGTAATTAATTCTTCCGCCTGTAAATTCACGTTAGGAAAAAAAGCCCTGAATTTATCGGAGTTGCGCCAATGGGTAGAACAATTTTTTCCATCCAGCAAACCCGACGCTGCAAGCATAAATGTACCATTGCACATGCTGGCAACTTCAGCACCTTGTTTATACTGATCAGCGATCCAATCGATCAGTAATTTATTTCCGTTCAACGGTTTTTGATAATCGCTCACCAGAGATGGAATGATGATAAGATTGGTTTTATTAATAGCCGAGATATTAGTATGTGGTGCTACTGTCAGCAATCCATTATGAAACTCTGATTTTTTTGTTACACCTGCCATTTCTACCGTATACAATTCTCTTTTACCGGCATTCTTCCAATAGGTATTAGCAGTTGTAAATATCTCGAAGGTCCCGACAAGGCAGGCAATAGTGCTGAGTGTACTTTGTCCGTCAGGAACGATGATGGTTATGTGTTTCATGTTTGCTGTTTTTGTTGAAAGGCCTGCCTGCGGTAGACAAGCCTGCCTGCGGTAGACAAGCCTGCCTGCGGTAGACAAGCCTGCCTGCGGTAGAC
>JBDTPD010000086.1:0-10333 GCA_039932855.1 Chitinophagaceae bacterium
AGCAGTAAGAAATGTAGTAGTGCTATTACTAACTGTTACATTCACTACCGCCGATGTTGTTGTATTACCAGCAGCATCGCGTGCACGCGCAGTCAGGTTATGACTACCATTAGTTGCTGAAGTAGTGGTCCATGATACAGAGTACGGAGATGAAACATCTTCTGCTCCTAAACTCACTCCATCCAATAAGAACTGAACACCAATCACTCCAATATTATCAGCTGCATTTGCCGTTACATTGATTGTTCCCGTTACTGTTCCGCTTGCAGGAGCAGTAATAGAAACTGTCGGCGCTTGTGTATCATTATTTACCGTAACAATAACGGCTGTAGATGTTGTGATATTACCAGCAGCATCGCGTGCTCTTGCTGTTAATGTATGGCTACCATTAGTAGCAGTAGTTGTATTCCATGAAACAGAATAAGGAGATGAAACATCTTCTGCTCCTAAATTCACTCCGTCTAATAAGAATTGAACGCCACTCACTCCGATATTATCAGTAGCCGTTGCCGTTACATTAATAGTACCCGTTACATTTCCTGCTGCCGGCGCTGTTAAAGAAACAACCGGCGCCTGCGTATCGGCATTCAACACATTGACAACAACCGGTGTTGAAGTCGTTATATTTCCGGCGGCATCACGTGCACGTGCAGTCAATGTATGATTGCCATCAGCGATCGTTGTACTGTTCCAGGAAACTGAATAGGGGGCAGCAACATCTTCTGCTCCGAGATTTACTCCATCTAATAAAAATTGAACTCCGCTTACTCCGGTATTATCAGTAGCCGTAGCGGTTACATTCAATGTACCAGACACGGTACCAGCAGCCGGCGCTGTTAAGGAAACAACCGGCGCTTGTGTATCCGGTGCATTATTTAATACATTGACAATAACTCCTGCTGATGTAGTAATATTTCCCGCAGCATCGCGTGCGCGCGCAGTCAATGTATGATTACCATCAGTTATTGTTGTACTGTTCCAGGAAACTGAATAAGGAGCAGTAAGATCTTCTGTTCCAAGATTCACTCCATCCAATAAGAATTGAACACCTGTGACACCTGCATTATCTGTTGCATCTGCTGTTACATTTAAGGTACCAGCGACTGTTCCCGCTGCTGGTGCCGTTACCGAAACAGCTGGTGCCTGTGTATCATTATTCACCGTCACATTTACTACTGTTGAAGTAGTAGTGTTGCCGGCAGCATCACGTGCACGTGCAGTGATGGTATGATTACCGTTTGTAGCAGTTGTTGTATTCCATGAAATTGAATAGGGTGATGTAAGATCTTCAGTGCCGAGATTTACTCCATCCAATAAAAATTGCACACCCGTTACACCTACATTATCTGCTGCAGTTGCTGTTACATTCACTGTACCAGAAACATTTCCTGCTGCTGGTGCCGTTACAGAAACAGTTGGCGCCTGTGTATCCGGTGCATTGCCGATATTCATATCATCCTGTATCTCCGTTACACTCAGCAATCGCTTATAATATCTTACTTCATCCAGCGCACCATTAAAGTATTCACCAAAAGGAGCATTACTTCCGACACGTGTATTGGCTGGATTGATAGACACCAATGTACCGGCAGAAGAAACATCTGAACGATTAGTTACATCCGCGCCATTTACAAAAATTGTAAAACGGCTCGCCTGTGCGAGTGCACCATCGTAAGTGACGGTAACATAACTCCAGGTACCAACAGTCAGTACATTATTATTACTATGAATGCCTACTTTATTTGTACCATTAGTGTTCCACCAATAAACAGATATACCATTTGTTACTGGTCCGCCATCAGGATCAGTTGTTGTATGTGCGTAGAAATAAAAGAAGTTCTGATTATTCAGTGTCTGACTCCACAGCGTGCTCCATTCTTTCATGCTGGTATTTTTCACCCACATGCTCCATGTATACTTTTGAGTGGGATCGAGTGTGTAATCAGCGTGATCTGCTAGTGCTACATAATCATTGGTACCATCGAAATTGATTCCTTGTCCATATTTACCTGCAACCCAGGTAGGACCATTGGTCAGTGTACCAGTATGAGCATTGCCCGAACCATCTGCAGTAGTGGTTCCGGTTCCTTCATTCATCCGTAACTCTGTTGTTACATTCAACGCCGGTGTCGGACCGTTATGGATATCAGTAAAACTTAATGTGAAAATGGAAAGAAGAATAAAGACTTTCGTAATTGATTTGTCAACGGTAATAGCATACCGCTTCCACAGTGGTTTGGTAGATAACATTATACCTTTTTTAAAAATGTGATTAAGATTCTGTTCAGATAGGATTGGAAAAGAGATAAATACTTAATCTCTCATAGGTATAACTGACTAAACATACAGGATTTTTTAGAATTATATACCGCCCTTCATAAAAAAAAATCCTGCAGGCGTGTGCGCCTACAGGATCGTTTTTTACTATGAATCGCTGCTCCGTTGGGAAACTAGCGTTTAATTTTTAGCTCCAGATCCTATCCCAGGATCGTACATTATCCCATTCAGGAGTAGGTCCGAAATAGTTTTTGTTATCGGGATCAAGATGCTTTTTGATCTCTTCTTCAACGAGTTCTACCCCAAGTCCCGGAGTATCAGGCACATTGGCAAACCCTTTTTCAAAGAATGGCTTACCATCCTTTGTTTTGGCAAGACTTGTCCAATAGGGAACGTCGAGTGAATGGTGCTCCAGCGCTACAAAATTCTGTGTAGCCGCTGCGCAGTGCACATTTGCCATAAATGATACGGGTAAACCCGCAAAGTGCATGGCCATGGCAACGCCTTTCTCTTCTGCATAGTCGCCAATTTTCTTTGTTTCCAATAAACCACCGGATGTGGCAAGGTCAGGGTGGATCATATCAACCGCATGGGCATCAATGAGTTTAATGAATTCTTCTTTCAGATAAATGTCTTCCCCGGTGATAGTTGGTGTTTCGATCGCCTGTGAAATTTGTTTCAATTCTTCTGTAAAAGTCCATGGGATCATATCTTCCAGCCAGGCAAGACGATATTTATCCAATGCTTTTCCTAACCGGATACAATTATTAAGATCAAAATGGCCATAGTGATCAGAAGCAAGCGGTACTTCAAAGCCAATCACATCGCGGACCTGTGCTACATATTTAGCAATCTCATCCAACCCTTTCTCCGTTAATTGTACCTGGGTAAAAGGATGCTGCGTAGCACCATAACTCATTGGCGCCATATTCCATTGACGATCTACGTTCCAGAAATTTGAATTCACTACTGTTCCCGGTATTTTACTGATGAGCTCAATACCAAGATCCATTTTTAAGAATGTAAACCCTTTATTCTCCAGCCTGTCTTTTAATTTGGCAACGAATTTTTGTGGATCCTCTTCTTCAGGAGTGTCTGCATACAATCTTACTTTATCGCGATACTTTCCTCCAAGCAATTGATAGCAGGGAACATTGTACGCTTTACCTGCAAGATCCCATAGCGCCATTTCTACTGCACATACACCACCGCCCTGGCGGCCATGATAGCCAAATTGTTTTATTCGTTTAAAAATTTGTTCAACACTGCAGGGGTTCATTCCCAAGATCCTGCTTTTCAAGAATAATGCATAGCGATAATCGGCGCCGTCCCTCACTTCACCGTATCCTGAAATACCCTGATCAGTATCAAGCCGGATAATAGTACAACGACCCGTACTATTTATAACTGTTGTGTAGCGCATATCCGTGATCTTAAGACTTGAAGGACCCGAATAGCGATTTACTTTGGAAGTGCTTTGTGCCAATGTTTCTTCCAATGGAGAAAACATAAATCCACCGAGTGCTAATCCACCCAATGCTGATTTTTTTAAAAAAGAACGACGACTGTTCTCGTTCTTATCGGCTTCATTCATTCGCTGAAGGTCCTCATCATGCAAGCCGAACTTGGCTAAATATTTTTCTGATGGCGTCATAACTGTAGTTTTTATCGTTAGTTAATATTGTGAAGAATTATGAGTTATGAATTATGAATGTTGCGTGCATTCATAATTCATAACTCATAATTCTTAATTGTTTTACCAGGTCCGGTCTTTCATAAACTGATCCAACTCCTGTCTTGTCATTGGTATCTTACCCGGATTATCATCCAGCCATTTTAGAAAGTCTTTCTTTATTTCATCTGACCACTGACTATCGATCTGACCCGGAGTATATTTTTGCTCGCGCAAACGCTGATGTCCGAAATCATCTTTTAATCCAATGAATTCTGCATTGATCACTACTTCTTCTACCAGGTAAGCGGGAATGAAAACAATGCCACCCTTTTTTGCCAATACCACATCACCCGGCAACACAGTAGCACGACCGATACGAATAGGTATATTGATACCTGCGAGCATCATCTGTTGTATATAAGAAGGATCGTAACCTTTGATCCATGCATTAAATCCATTGATCTCATCCAGTCCTTCGATATCTCTGACAGAACCGTAGAAGATGACCCCCTTATGTGACTTAGCATAAATAGAATTGCCAAGGTTGTCACCGATAAGCGTTCCATCAACGACTTTACCATAACTATCGGCGACATAGATATCGCCATTCTTTAAAACATCGATCGGCCATGAGTTAGGAGCACCGATACGTCCCTCTGCTTTTCCTTTTTCCTTAATGATCTTATCTACATCAGGACGAAGCGGCATGTATTGAGCAGTAACTACCCGTCCTACCATGACGGAGTCATCATGTAATACCATCCAATCACCTTCAAATTGATTTTGAAATCCTTTGTTGCGAAGAATACCCCATGCTTCTTCAAGATGAACGGCTTTTAATCTTTCTAATAACCTATCCGAAACTTTTGGTCGTCCATCAGGCGTTCGTTCTCCTTTCCAATCTGGTGTCCATGCTTTGATCTGGTCGCTTGTGAGCGTTACCTGTTGTGCGGTTGACATGATTACGGTACTGAGCAATAATGTCAAAATGATTATTCTGTTTCTCATATAGCTATTCGTTTTGTTAGTATTATCGGTTGATTCTATTGCATATTGGCGATGTCTTCAAACTCTTCGTTGAGCTTCGTACTGAGGCGCTCAAAGATTTTGAAGTATTTCATATAACTGGTATTATGTTGTTTTTTAGGGAAATATTCATCGGGTAAAATAACTGTCTTCGCAGCTTCATCAAGATTTTTATAGATGCCCATCTCTGTTGCGCTTAACAGGAATGCGCCCAAAGCAATACTATCTGCATTCTTTTTTAATGAAACAGGTTTGTTGAAAATATCAGCAATCATCTGAGTGCAAAAAGGAAGCGAAGCAAAACTTCCGTGTACAGACAATGCCTTGATGGAACGATGTTCCTCCAGTATTTTGCCAATACTATAGATCTCATATAAAATACCTTCGATGGTGGCCCTGATGAAATGTTGTTTCTCGTGTTTGATATTTAATCCAAAGTACACCCCTCTTGCATTCGCGTTCCAGAGCGGCGCTCTTTCTCCTAATAAATAAGGAAGGAATAATAATCCATCTGAACCTGGTTCCAGTTTTGTTGCTTCATTGATCAGGTTTTCCATACAGAATTCGAGATCGAATGGCTTACTGAAATCGCCAAACTGTTTGGCAAACCATTCAAAGATGACCCCTCCATTGTTGGTTGGGCCGCCTGAGATATAACAATCTTCTGTGAGCAGGTAATTAAAGAAACGTCGTCTTTCATCCTGTAATACAGTTTTTCCTACTACACGCACCGCACCGCTATCTTCAATAGTAATAACCGCTTTGTCTTCTTCCCATACTCCCGCACCAAGAGTAGCTAAACAACCATCACTCGAGCCAACAAGTATTTTAGTAGAAGAAGAAAGACCGAGCGAGGTTTGGTATTCTTTTTTTAATTGCCCGGGAGAAGCGAAGACGGGTAAAAGTTCGGGTAATTGTTTTGCATCGATGCCTGCGTAGGCTAATGCATCAGCTTCCCATTTTACTGTATGAATATTCATCAATCCTGTTGCAGAAGCCAAACTATAATCGATCACATATTCTCCTGTCAATTGCTGAATGATATAGCTTTTAATAGAAAGGAACTTACTTGTCTGTTTGAATTTCTCCTGATCATGATTTTTTAGCCATGTGATCTTGATCAGTGGCGACATTGGGTGAATAGGAGTACCAGTAGCCTGGTAAATACTTTTACCCAATGCAGACTCATTAAGTTCCTGTCCTTCTTTCTTCCCGCGATTATCCGCCCAGGTGATGGCATTGCCTAATGGCGCACCATTCTTATTTATTGGCAATACACTATGCATGGCTGCGCTGAAGCAAATACAAACAACATCATACTTCCTCGCATGAATTTTTTCCGTCAGGAAGTTCTTTAATACATAGAGCATCGTAATAAAGATCTGCTCCGGATCCTGTTCACTATAATCTGGTTCGGTATGAAACGTAGGATAAGAGCCCTTCATCGAGCCAATCGTAGTTCCTTTCAGGTCAAAAGCAACTACTCTTACCGCGTTGGTGCCCAGTTCGATGGTGATGATACAATTAGATTTAGCAGCCATATCATTAGGTTTTTGAACTATTATTTTTTCTGAACTGGCTCGGTGTATAGCCAGTCAGTTTTTTAAAGGTGGTGGAAAAATGCTGTGATGAATAAAAGCCTGTTTCTAAGGCAATGTCGGTTACATTGACTTCATTCCTTTTTAATAATCTGATCGCCTCCGAAATACGGATGTTGATCAGATAATTTAAGGGAGAAAATCCAGTAAAATTTTTTACTTTCTCATTAAATGCGGTAGTACCAAGACCAACAAGTGCCGCCATCTCTTCTACGGTCCATTGATGAGAAAGGTTTTGTCTTAGCGTCTTCTCCAGTTTCAGGAATGTTTGTGGGAAATCGCGATGTGAATTGTTCTGCCGGGTAAGCTGTCTTGTTACTAAAATGAAAAGTTCGTCGATCAGTTGATTAACGCGTGCGGAATAGCCAAGTTCCTGGGTAAATAATTCGTTTTGTATATTTTGAAAAATAGTTCCTGCTTCGCGAAGTTTAGAGATCACCGGATTGCCATTTAGCCATAATATCTTTTTTATGGTAATGATCTCTCCGGAAGAAATGCCACTCCATTTTCCTAACAGCATTTTTATCTCGGGATCAGATTTATCTGCATCAATATGCAGCCAGGAGAGCGTGCCGATGTCAAGATATCCTTTTTCGGCGCCAAATGTCTGACCGGGGAGAATGATCGCAAGATCCCATGGGTAAAGAATGTAATGCTGATCGTTGATCGTCCATTCAAACTTCCCTTCCATGATATAATAGAAGCGAATGCAATCGGATTCAGAAGAAGTGCTGAAAGAATTGAGCCGAATGGAATTATTACGCTTGAGTGCGAACTCGTTGATGTGAGCAAATAATTGCAATTCTTTCGCACTGCCTTGCTGCAATAAAAATTGATTCATGCAAACATCATTAGTGTTTAAAAGTACGACCGGCAAGTGTCATCTCACCCGAAAATTTGTATAATATTTTCCGGTGGGGGTTTTTGGAAGTTTTGTGTTGCAATCATTAGATATTTTGTACCCTGATATGCTATGCGCGATACGTTCGAAGAACGATTGTTTACTCACCAAATAACTTGCTTTTATGAAGAAACGATTTATCCTGGCTCTCCCGCCAGGCAACTCTAAATCTTTTGTATTATTCTTATTCTCTCTTTTTATTTCCGCTTTTTCATTTGCTCAAACAGTAACCGGTAAAGTTGTTGATGCCGACAACAAGCCCATATCCGGGGCTACCGTGCAGGTAAAAGGTGCAAGCAAAGCGACAGTGACCAATGAGTCCGGGCGCTTTGATATTGCAGCCAGTGCTACCGATGTTCTTGTCATTACTTCTGTAGGCTATATAGCGCTCGATGTGCCGGTCAAAGGAAGAAAAGCGATTGATGTTAATTTAGCAACTGATGCCCGTAACCTGAATGAAGTCGTCGTAACAGCTTTGGGTATTACCAAACAAGCGAGAGGATTGGGATATTCTGCGACAAATGTAAAATCAGATGAACTGACGATCAACCGGACCTCTAATCCGCTGAATGCCTTACAAGGAAAAGTAGCTGGTGTTAATATTTCTTCATTAGGAACCGGTCCCGGTGGTACATCCAAGATTCGTATCCGTGGTCAATCATCTATTTCCGGACAAAACAATCCGCTTATTGTAATTAACGGTGTGCCTATTGATAATACCAACTTCAATGATAATACGATCTCTGTAAAAGGTGGTGGTGTTTATGCAGATGGTGGTGATGGTTTATCCAGCATCAATCCTGACGATATTGAAAGCATGACCATTCTGAAAGGTGCGCCGGCAGCAGCTTTGTATGGCTCACGTGCTAAAGATGGTGTGATCATGGTGGTAACAAAGACCAAGGGCAAAGGAAAAGGAATTGGTGTATCATACAATGCCAACTTTACGGATGAAACGCCGCTTGACTATACTGATTACCAATATGAGTATGGACAAGGTGAAGGTGGTGTGCGTCCTACATCAGCCAATCCCACATCAGGCGAATGGTCATTCGGGGAAAAATTTCAACCCGGAATGACACAGGTATTGTATAATAATCTTATACTGCCATATACACCGCAACGCAATATTTTAAAGAAATTTTATCGTCATGGTCAGAATTTCTCAAATACCATTACGGTAGAAACGGGCAATGATAAAGGTGGGTTTCATCTTTCGCTGAATAATACGGACAATCGCGGTATCATGCCAAATAATAGCTTTAATCGCAAGGGCATGAATTTCGGATTTACGTATAATTTATCAGATAAGTTAACTGTTGGTGGAAATGTGAACTATTCTCATGAATTTAATAAGAATCCTCCGAACATTGCCAACCAGGATAACTCCATTCCAACTACACTGATGGCACTTGCCAATTCAATGCCGCTTGATGTACTTGAAGCAAATAAATACAATGCACAGGGTAATGAATATATCTATTCCAGATTTATGAACCGTACCAATCCATATTGGGTACTTGCTGAACAGTTTCATAATATTATCCGTGACCGCATTTTTGGCAATGTATATGCAAAATATAATATCCTTCCCTGGCTTTTTGTACAAGGCAGATTCGGACAGGATTACTGGTCACGCGATGAAGATGTAAATAACTTTCCAACAGGACAGGCATCAAGAGCAACTGCACCTCCGGGATTTGTAAATGGCATTTATACACAGGAATCACGCAGATCCAGAGAAACGAATCTTGACTTCTTGGTAAGTGCTAATAAAGAGTTTGGCAACTTCGGAGTGACCCTTACCGGTGGTGGTAACCAATTGCGCAGACGTTCTGATATAAATAATGTAGTAGTAACTGATTTTATTATCCGCGGTCTTTATACGGTACAGAACGGAAGAGCAAAGGATCCTACGTATTCGCTTAGTCAATACGGAGTAAACTCATTGTATAGTTCAGGTGAAGTATCATGGAAAAAAACATTATACCTGAATGGAACTGTCAGGAATGACTGGTTCTCTACTTTATCTAAAGCAAACAGAAGCATTCTTTATCCATCAGTATCCGGTGCATATGTTTTTTCTGAGAACCTGAATGAGATACCATGGTTAACTTTTGGAAAACTAAGACTCGGTTATGCTGAAGTGGGTAGCGATGGTGATGTAGGTCCTTATTCAGATCAGTTGTTTTATGCTATAAATGCTAACCTGATCAATAACCCTGGAGGTGTAGCGGTTCCTGTTGGAACAAGTGGTACAACGGTACCTAACCCGAATCTGAAACCAAGCCGTACGGCAGAAACAGAATTAGGTTTGGAGTTGCGCTTATTTAATAACAGGGTAAGTATGGACTTTGCTACTTACAGAAAAATTACAACTGATCAGATTGTATCTGTACAGGTTTCAGATGCATCGGGATTTATAAATACAAAGATCAATAGCGGTAAAAGCCGTGATCTTGGGTATGAAGGATTAGTGACAGTTGGTATTCTGAAAACGAAATCATTCCGTTGGGATTTCACCGCGAACACGGCTTATAATAAAACAAAAGTACTCAGCATTCTTACCAATACACCGGGCGAACGTATCACTATCGGAACACATGCATTCAATGGGGAAGTAAGAGATGTGGTAGGAAAAGAAATAGGACAGATTGCAGGATATGGTTATGCAACGGATAGTAAAGGACAAAGGATCTTCCAGCCAAATGGCGTACCACTTCGTACAGCTGATCTCGTTTTGTTTGGTAGCGCTTTGCCAAAATGGACAGGGGGTTTCCTGAATTCATTCAATTATAAAGGCGTTAGTCTTTCCATTCTGATAGATTATAAACTGGGTAATAAAATGTTGTCTGG
>JBDTPD010000087.1:0-10281 GCA_039932855.1 Chitinophagaceae bacterium
AAACGACTAAGATCAGTAGGACCCTATCATTCTTAATGCTGATCACTCCACAGCCTTAATTCGATTTCTACTCATCCTTAATACTAATCACTACTTGGCTTTAGTACCGATCACTACACAATCTTATTACCGTTCAATCCATATCTGCCCGCATCCTCCAACCCATATTTCACAAACACAGAATATCGGACTATCACTTTCCCTTTCAACAATCGTTATTTCACGTCAACCCATGGTTGAAACCATGGGCTAAGAGCCTGTCTTATTATTCTATCAATACAAATCCGTGAAAATCCTTTTGATCCGTGTCATCCGTGTTCAATAAAAAAAGCCCCGTGAACGGGGCCTTTGTTGTCCACCTGCGGTGGACCCAACTTCAACCTATTTTAAAATAACGTGGTTGCCAGTGAAAATGCCGGTGAAGGAGCGATAGCTAATTCATGATCCGAACTCTTTGTATTGATCTTAAATGCTGCCGGACCAGTTTGTTCCTTTTTCTGATTCATCAATTCTTTAATTCTGTTGTCCCTGTTCCTAATATCTTCTTCTTTCAAACGTTTTTGTTCTTCGATCTGGCGTTGTATGTCGTCGGGAATGGTTGAGTCTACTTTATTGTTGTTGTTATCATTCCTGTAGCGATATTCATTCTTATATGTTTTATGTGACTCAGGATCTGTTTCATCTACCAGGCTTCCATCTGCTTTCATGGTATAATCTCTATTGGTTTCCCAGTCAAAATATTCATCGTTGTTAATTTCCCAGTCCCTGTCCCAACGTTCGTGACGACGATACTTGATCCTGACATTTACAGAATGCAGTTTGTCAAGTGTTTCATCAAAGCGGATCTTTTTACCCGCAGGCACACGAATGATCACAATGGCCTGCTGCAGTCTGAACTTGTTGTCTTTACCGATTGCAATGCCGCTTCCAATATCCAATGTGCTGTCTGCATATGAATAATTGAATGCTGTTTTTTCTCCTCTCATCTGCGCCTCGGCTACCGTTCTGCCACGGCTGTATTTCTTTATCTCCACATGATAGCTCGAATCATCACTCAGTTGTACCTGCACTTTTACATTAGACAGCTTGAATGTGTCGTTGGTTACATCTGCACCCCTTCCATCTACATTAAACCATGGAATATTTCCACTGTATTCAATTTCAGGTTCGCTCACCTTCACGATCATCTTACCATTTACCGGTTGTACAATAGGTACATCCACGCCTGGTCTTCTATCATTGCTCATTCTGAAATCATGGGTGAGGCTGGCGGCAAGCAGCGATACTGAGATCCAGCCGAGTGTCCATAATCCACCAAACGTCCAGCCGATATAACCACGTGATGATTTTATACGCATGATCCTTCTCAGCAGCCACACGATAAATCCGATCAGCGGTACACCCAGGAAAAGTATCAGGGTGCCCCAGGCAAATATATTTTCCCATACACCATCGAGTATAAAGTTTTTCAATGGCCAGAAATCAACACCACCAAAGATCAGCGCCATCAATCCTACAAATAATCCAAACGCAATAGCTCCGGCGATGAATAAGAAGAATGCTTTGAAAATAACACCGATCATATGACCTACACCATGACCGGCTCTGCGTGCAGCATAACCAGCTTCTGCTGCAAAACTTTTGCCCCTGGTATTAGAAAAATCTTTTGCCTTTTGTGCAAAGCGGTCAGCAGATTCTTTTACTTCCTCGCTCCATTCTTTTACACGGTTCTTCATTTCATCAGCACCAAATTTTACATTCTGACGAATACTGTTTACATCCACACGTTCGCCACGCATTTCCATTTGCTGGTACTGGCTTTTTGCTTCAGGTAATACTATCCACAGAATAATATAAGCGATGATAAATGTGCTGCTCAATGAACCGAAGACAATGTTTGGTACAAATGATCCTTCATGAAAGAAGGGCCAGCTCAATATCCCAAAGAGAATATTCAACAACAATGGCGCAACAAACACCAGGCGGATAAACCAGCTTTCTTTACCAAAGTAAGCAGCTAATCCACTCGCTACTCCACCAAATACTTTTTCTTCGGGATTGCGATACAAACGCTTTCCTTCAAAATTTTCCATCTCTCTCGCTGGCAAAATGATCCATAACAAAATATAAAGCGGGATACCAAAGCCAAAACCACCGAAAGTAATAATGGCGAATAATAATCTGACGATGGCCGGATCTATATTGATAAAGTTGGCAATGCCTGCACACACACCACCAACCATCTTATCGCTCATATCGCGATAAAGACGTTTCTTGCTATATGTGTTGCTTCCTGCATGGCTGCTATCACTTGTTTTTTGTGAAGAAGATGATGATGATGACGCAAATGAAGAAGTAGTGTCGTTTTCTGCTGCTTCAAAATCTTCTGGTCTGCCCATAGAAGCAATGATCTCATTGATATCATCATCAGTAACACTGGCAGCGCCTTTACGAATTTTTTCATTCATCAGTTCTGCAATGCGACTCTCAATATCATTGATGATCTCTTCACGATCTTCTTCTTTGGCAAAATAGCGGCGCAGACTTTCAATATAACTCTGCAATTTTTCGTAGGCAGAATCTTCTATCGGTATCACCCGACCGCTTAGGTTTATGTTGATAATCTTTTTCATGTTTCGAAATTTTTTGGTTGAAGCTGATCCACTTTTGCCGGGGCTAGAGTGGCGAAATGTTATTGGTTAAATGGTGTGTCTGTTTTTTTATTAGCCAAAGCATTCACTCCATTTGATAATTCGTTCCAGGTCTGCTCCAGCTCTTTATAAAAACTATTTCCCTTTTCAGTGAGCGAGAAATATTTCCGGGGCGGTCCCGAGTTGCTTTCTACCCAGCGGTAGGTTAGCATTTCTGCATTTTTAAGGCGGGTCAATAAGGGATAAAGTGTCCCCTCCAGGATCTGAAGATTAGCCGCCCGCATCTCCTCCACGATATCACTGGGGTAGGCCTCACCCCGGCGAATGATGGAGAGGATACAAAACTCCAAAATCCCTTTCCGCATCTGGCTCTGTGTGTTTTCGATGTTCATATAACCTCATTTATGGTTGATGGAAGAAACCGTCAGATCTGTCAGAATAAGGCATTTGCTCTTTTTTCAACTGTTTTCTTCCAATGATAAATCAAAGATAAGGTGATATTTGGTACTATGCAAACTAAAGTACCATATTTCTTAAGGTAATGTTCTATGTATTAGGGCTAATATTCGGTTGAAACCCTTACCAGGCAAGGGATTTATCGGAAAAAAACAATCTACCCGGTTTCTATAAATGGCCATTTTTGTGGATGTATGGCAGAAAAAAGGCCCGCAAAAACCGGATTTTGCAGGCCTACTAACTAGTTTCTTAATCAACTTTATTGAGTTTTTTGATCCACAAAAGCTATTTCTTCTGCTTCCGGTTTTATCAGCGCATACTTTTTTACCTCATTAATCAGGATTTCATCCAGCACCTTCATCACATCATCATAATTGGCACCTTTCATCGGCTTTATCAGTACCATCATCCCTTCTTTTCCCTCACCCTCTTTATTAATTCTCTCCAGGCCTTGTTGTTTATCACGCATCACCTGTCCTATTCCATGGCTCACATCAAAGTTTGACCGTATGATCTTTCCCTCAGATAAAGCAGCTTTCATTTCACCTTCATAATAATACATACTGTGATCATCTCCCAACAGCATCGTCAATGCATTCGACATACCCAGTGTTATTGGCGGACCATCGTGCGGCATGTTCAGATTAGTCACCACCGGTTTGCTCATCTGAGTAGTAAATATGAAAAATGAAATGAGTAAGAAACCAAGATCCACCATTGGTGTCATATCCGTTTTCAAACTATGCCTGCGTACAGGACGTACCCCTGCTTTGCGCCGGGCTGGTAGCGGCGATTCATTTAATGTAGCCATAAATATGTATTTATTGTAAGAGCCTTCTACTAAACAAATCCATACGGAGTTTTTGAAATTTTCAAATTGGGAACGATGACTGCCGGCTGCCGGCTGCCGGCTGTTAAACTGAATGGCCTCGTTATTGCTACCTTTAGTCAGTAAAACACAGGTATGAAAACCATTATCGTCTCCACTGATTTTTCGCCCGCCGCTTTGAATGCAACTAATTATGCCGCCGATATGGCCATTGCAACCAGCGCTGAACTTTTTTTATTTCATGTGTACCAGGTGCCCGTATCTATTACGGATGTCCCATTAGCGCTTTTATCTATCGATGATCTGCAAAAAAGCGCTGAGCAAAAACTACGTCATTTAAAAACTGAGCTCGAGCACATTACTTCCAATCAGGTAAAAATAACAATGGAAGCAAGATTGGGAAATGTGATTGATGAACTGGAAGAACGTTGCAAAACGATCGAGCCATTTGCTATCATCATGGGTACCACTGGTCATTCAGGCCTTGAGCAAGTATTATTTGGCAGCACCACATTAACTGCTATCAAACATTTGATATGGCCCGTGATCTGTGTACCTAAAGGAAAAGAATATGGAGAAGGCATCCGCAAAATTGGTTTTGCGTGCGATCTCCGTGAAGTAGAAGAAACAACCCCTTTCGGGATCATTACCAATTTTGTAAAAGAATTACATGCCGAGTTTCATATCCTGAATGTAGAACCGGAAAGTGAAGCAAAGAATACAACTGATCAAACAGCATTACTCGGCACTGCTACTATGGAAGTGAATCCTCAATTTCATTTTATCAAACATGGCGATATCGAAGATGGTATCAATGAATTTTCCGAAAAAAATAATCTCGATCTTATTATTGCCATCCCTAAGAAACATAAACTACTCAATAGTTTTTTCAACCGCAGTTCTACCAAGCAACTCGTTAAGCAATCGCATATACCGGTGATGTGTATCCATGAGTAAGTTGAATGGAAGGTCGTGAAAGAATGATCAAATTTACGACCACAACCTTTACACCATTAAACCCTTAAACCATTAAACTACATCCCTATGTGGAAACTCTACGCTCTCCTCTCCGCTCTTTTCGCAGCGTTGACAGCCATTCTTGCAAAAATTGGTGTAAAGAATATCAACAGTAATGTTGCGACAGCTATCCGCACTGTTATCATTCTGTTTATGAGTTGGGGCATCGTATTGCTAGCTGGTGAAATGAAGGGGGTAAAAACATTAACCAAAAACAATCTTCTTTTTCTCACCCTATCAGGTATCGCTACCGGCCTCTCCTGGTTATTTTATTTTAAAGCCTTACAAGCAGGACCAGTTTCCAAGGTAGCACCTATTGATAAATTAAGCGTGGCGATTGCTATGGCGCTTTCTGTTATTTTATTAGGAGAACATTTAGACACCAAAACAATCATTGGTGGATTATTGATCGTTGCCGGATCGATCGTGATCATTCTTTAACTACTACATAACATCGCAAACAAAAAACCCACGATTTCAACCGTAGGCTAAGTATCCTAATAACTTTTAGATGTTTCCAAACACCCTTCAGGGGATGGGGGCATGTTGGGTGTTAAAACTCCGCACTTTTCGGCGTTCTCGGAAACGCAATCACATCACGTATATTAGTCATGCCCGTTACAAACAATACCATTCTTTCAAACCCTAATCCAAAACCAGCGTGTGGTACTGTTCCGAATCTGCGTGTATCGAGATACCACCACAACTCTTCTGCAGGGATATGCATTTCTTTCATACGCTCAAGTAATTTATCCAACCGCTCTTCCCGTTGTGATCCACCGACTATTTCTCCAATACCCGGTGCAAGAATATCCATCGCGGCAACCGTTTTACCATCTTCATTCTGCCGCATATAAAATGCCTTGATCTCTTTTGGATAGTTTGTCAGTATCACCGGCTTCTTGAAATGCTTTTCTACTAAATATCTTTCATGCTCACTTTGCAGATCCATTCCCCATCCGGTGATTGGATATTGAAATTTCTTTTTCTTATTATAATTGCTTTCACGTAAAAGGTCGATTGCTTCCGTATAAGTAAGGCGTTCAAAACTATTATTGATAACAAACTCCAGCTTTTCAATTAATCCCATCTCACTGCGTTTGTCCTGCGGCAATTGTTTTTCTTCTTCTGCTAAACGCTGCGCTAAAAATTCAAGGTCCTCTTTGTTATTATCCATTACATATTTGATAATATACTTGATGAACTCTTCAGCAAGGTTAGCATTATCTTCCAGGTCACAGAAAGCCATTTCTGGTTCTATCATCCAAAACTCAGCAAGGTGCCTGGCTGTATTACTATTCTCTGCGCGAAACGTTGGACCAAATGTATAGATCTCACCAAATGCTGTTGCTCCCAGTTCACCTTCGAGTTGTCCACTCACGGTAAGATTGGTATTGCGTCCAAAGAAATCTTCTTTAAAATTTATGCTGCCATCTTCATTGCGCGGAGGATTATCAAATGGTAAGGTGGTCACGCGAAACATTTCACCCGCACCTTCTGCATCACTGGCCGTGATCACCGGTGTGTGCATGTACACGAACCCTTTTTCATTATAAAATTTATGTACAGCAAATGCCAATGCATGACGAACACGGAATACCGAACCAAATGTATTGGTACGAAAACGCAGGTGCGCAATCTCACGCAAGTATTCAAGCGTTGGTTTATTCTTTAATTGGATCGGATATTTTTCTGCATCGGAATCACCGAGCACTTCAATGGTTTCCGCTTTCAGGTCCATCTTCTGTCCTTTGCCCAAAGAAGGTATGATAGTGCCTGTTACTTTTAATGAAGCGGAGGTGGTAACACGTTTCAGCAATTCGTCATTAAATTGTCCGAGTTCTGCTACCACTTGTATATAAGCATTGGTAGATCCATCATTCAAAGCAATAAACTGGTTGTTGCGAAACGTACGCACCCACCCCATTACGGTTACTGACTGTCCTTGCGGTTCCATCGCAAGTAATTGTTTGATCTTAATTCTCTTGTTGAACATATTCCTGAACTATTTTCGCCGTCGCCGGCATAAGGCGGCAAAGATATAACAGGAACAGCTTGTGTAAAGGGTCTTATTCTATTTGATAAATGAGTTACGAAATGTTTCTGAGGATCATTTGATAAGCAGTTCATTAATTATGCAATAAGCATAAACCAATAAACAGTAAAATGCCCTGAATCCCGCCCCCTGCCTGATGCCCAGAAAAATCAAAAATTTTTGTTTTTACGAAAAACGACGTATTATTGCAACAGAATAAGAGACTGAATAGTACAGAGTTCTCCCTTTCAGCTCATCAACACGGTAGATCCTTATCAATAATTCAAATTTTTTTCAGCGTTAAGATTGGCCCTCCAAGTTTGTGATAACCTCAAGATTTTTGTATGTATGACATTTTACAACTGAACGATATGCTCGTTCCCGAACTGCTTGATATAGCTGAGCAGTTGAATATTTCTGGTGCTAAAAAGATGGACAAACAGGAACTGGTTTATAAAATTCTAGATAGCCAGGCAATTGCCGGCTCCAAAAATGCTTCTTCCGCCCCGGAAGATAAAAGCAAAAGGAAAAGAATCATCAAAGCCACTACCGGCATCACTACAGAGGAAGCTGTTGTGGAAGACAGCGGTCCTGAAAAAAAATCTATAAAAAAAATATCCCCTATGCCTCCTAAGAAAGAAGAAAAAGGCCCTGTTAAAAAAACAAGAAAGAAACCCGAAGAGAAAGAACAACATGAACCCGAAGTTCAACAGATCGAACAATCAGATGATAACAATGACAATGATGATGATGGATCAGATCAGGATCAGGATCAGGGTGATAACAACAACATAAATAGCAATAGCAACAATAATAACAACAATAATGAATCAGCAGCTCCAGAGGCGCCGGTTCAGAATAAAACATACCCGCAACGCCGCGAGCAGAATTTCAATATCGAATTCGATGGTGTTATTCTTTCAGAAGGTGTATTGGAAATGATGCCTGATGGTTATGGTTTCCTTCGCTCCTCTGATTACAACTACTTATCATCTCCTGATGATGTGTATGTTTCTCCTTCGCAAATAAAATTATTCGGATTAAAAACAGGTGATACCGTATCAGGCGCTGTTCGCCCTCCGAAAGAAGGTGAAAAATATTTTGCATTATTAAAAGTTGATGCAATCAATAATAAGAGTCCGGAAGAAGTACGTGATCGTGTACCATTTGATTACCTGACTCCATTATTTCCATTTGAAAAATTAAATCTCTTTACCAACCCGAGCGATTATTCTACACGGATCATGGATCTCTTTACTCCTATTGGTAAAGGACAACGTGGACTGATCGTAGCGCAACCAAAAACAGGTAAGACGATGTTGTTGAAAGCAGTGGCAAATGCTATTGCAGAGAACCATCCTGAATGTTACCTCATGGTAGTGTTAGTAGATGAAAGACCGGAAGAGGTGACAGATATGGCAAGAAGTGTAAAAGCCGAAGTGATCGCTTCTACATTTGATGAACCAGCTGAAAAACACGTAAAGGTTTCTACTATCGCTTTGCAAAAAGCAAAACGCCTGGTAGAATGCGGACATGATGTAGTGATCCTGCTTGATTCCATCACCCGTCTTGCACGCGCACATAATACAGTTGCTCCTGCATCCGGTAAAGTATTATCTGGTGGTGTGGAAGCGAACGCGATGCAAAAACCAAAACAATTCTTTGGTGCTGCCCGTAAAATAGAACATGGTGGTTCATTGACCATCATCGCTACTGCACTGGTAGACACAGGTAGTAAAATGGATGAGGTGATCTTTGAAGAATTCAAAGGAACCGGTAACATGGAACTTCAACTTGATCGTCGTTTGGCTAACAGACGCGTTTATCCTGCTATCGATCTTACTTCTTCTTCCACCCGTCGTGATGACCTGTTGCTGGATAAAGAAGTTCTCCAAAGAATGAATCTTTTGCGCGTTTACCTGACCGACATGAATACGGAAGAAGCAATGAACGAGTTGCTGAAACGTATGCGCGGCACCAAGAGCAACGAAGAATTCCTTGCATCAATGAACAGATAAGTACGGAATAACCCTATTTTATAAAAAGCTTCCCCCGGGAAGCTTTTCTTTTGCCCTCCCCGGCACAATCTGTGCTTACTGTATTCGTTATAGTGAACCCGATCCCGTGAAAAACACCATAAAACCACTATCATGAGACCCTTTCGACTGCTGATCTTGCTTTTTTTAGCAATTCCTATCACTTTCCACGCTCAAAAATCATTGACCGGACTTTGGACCGGTACCTTAAGCAACGATAGCTCCACCTCGCGGAGAGATCAATCTTTTGAAATTGCATTGACCCAGTATAAAGAAAAAGTATATGGCTATTCAAGAGCTACATTCATTGTCAACGACACACTCTATTATATTGTAAAAAGAGTGAAAGGAACCGTTACCGGCGGTGTATGTGAAATAAAAGATGACGAGATCATTTCCAATAATTTTCTTGGAAAACTTGACAAAGGCGTAAAAGTATCGACGACTTTCCACATGAATCAACTGGATAGCGTATGGCACCTCGATGGGGAATGGAACACGAATAAGACAAAGAAATTTTATGCCCTTTCCGGCAAAATTGAATTGAAAGATGAACCTGATCTGGAGAAATCAAAGATATTCCCACACCTTGAAGAGTTGAAGCTCGCCAAAGATGTTCCTTTCTATGCAGATAAGAAAAAGGAAGCAGCGGCAGCAAAGTCTGTTGCATCGGCACCTAAGAAAAATGATCCGCCAAAAAACAGGATCGTTGAGCCTGATAAAAAGAACCCGGTAAAACCAACAACTCAAGCAGCAGAAACTACTTCTATTGTTAAGAACGAACCGAAGAAACAAGATCCGGTAACAACTACTAAACAACCAGGAAATAATAAACCAACAGAAACAGTTACTACGAAACCAGAGACGGTAACTCCGCCCGAAGAAGTAGCTACTATTAAACCAGTAGAAGAAAAGAAACGTCCACTGACAGATCCTGCAGCAAATGATATAAAGAAATCAAACGCTTCTATGGCCATAGCTGATCAAAAGAAAAAAACAGAACCTCCTCCAATGGTTGTCAGATCATCGGTAGCAGCTACTGGTGCAGCCGCGATGGTCACTCAACGGAAAACAGCACCACCACAGGAAGTTCAGTTTAAATCTGATAGTCTTGAACTGGCACTTTATGATAATGGTGAAGTAGATGGAGATACGGTGAGTGTATTATTAAATGGAGAGATCATTCTGGCAAGACAGGGATTGAAAACATCAGCCATCAAAAAAACTATTTACGTAACACCAGGTACAGATGAAATT
>JBDTPD010000088.1:0-10190 GCA_039932855.1 Chitinophagaceae bacterium
ACTTCGTCACCACCATAGTATATTTCTTCGGCGCCTTACGTGGCTTTCCATTAGTACCTAACAATGGCGTCATCTTAGGGGCACTTAATGTAATTCTTTCCCTGACCTGTTCTGCTAAAAATGAATTTTCCGGAGATGAATTCACATTATTTACAATGATCTGTCCATCCACATCAATGGTATAGTCGACCAATAAAGAATAGGTACCAGCTTTGATCTTTTTGGAAGGCAATACATCAGTTCGTAATGTACCCTGTAGTTCCGTCACAAAATCTTTCCATGCACGATCATTACTTTTTGGAGCCGTGTTATCTGCGGTTGTACCCATCGTTGAATCTGTAGCCGGAGTAGCAATTGGAGCAACAGTCGTTACCACTACTGAATCTCCCTGTACTGTCAGCACGGTTGCCGGTGGAGCTGTTACTTTCGTTTCAACCGGCGCTGGCTTCCTGGTAGTTGTATCTATTTTAGAACTCAGGTCATCTCCTTTTCTGATCACCTGCCCGGTATCGAGCTTGAGTTTTCCGCTGTATAAAGCGTCTTTCAAAGATTGCGCATTGCCTGAAAGAGCGCTGGCAAGTATGGCTAATAAGAAAATCTTTTTCATGTGCGTTTTTTTAATCTTTTCCCGTTCACTTCCTATGCAAGTTAAGTACCAAACCTGTTAGCATCTTCATAAAATATATAGTTCGATCAATAAGGAAACTGGCTGTTTATAAAATAGTGATGAAAGGTAAACAAAATGGTTTTCACTTAGTTAGGCAACCAAATTTAAAAAATCACCGTATGTATGTGGTACTGCCTGTCATCTTCAACACAATCTGTAAGGAATCGGGCAAAAAAACGACTAAATGTGCAGGCGGCTGAACCTATTTAAAGTCGTGCACGTAATACCAATTGATTCTTTCATTTACAAAATATACAATCATGGAAAAATTCGCTTTATTAGCCAGGGTCGAAGCCAAACCAGGAAAAGAAACACAGGTGCTTGAATTTTTGAAATCAGCACTGCCGCTTGCACAGGCAGAACCTGATACTGTCCGGTGGTATGCACTAAAACTCGGTCCTTCTACATTTGGGATCTTCGATACATTTGAAACAGATGCAGGTCGCCAGGCACATTTAGGTGGACAAATCGCCGCTGCACTGATGGCAAATGCGAAAGAATTACTGGCAAAAGATCCGGTGATTGAGCTGGTAGATCTGATTGCGGTTAAATAAAAGTAATGTAGAGTTATGAATTAAGAATTATGAATGAGTTCCCTTTATTCATAATTCTTAATTCATAACTCTGCATTCTTCCCTATTGGCACTGCTTTTGAAACAATTCCAATACAGAAGCATCTTTATTTCTTCATGAAACCCCAAGACTATGGCAAAGATCAGCAACATCAATAATTATTGCACCCTCATCAATGTCTTTACTGTTGATCCGGAAAAGCACCAGGAATTATTTGATGTCTTAAAAGAAGCGACTGAAAAAGTAATGAGCAAGTTACCTGGTTATGTATCTGCTAATCTTCATAGCAGTCATGATAAGAAAACGCTGACTAATTATGCGCAATGGGTAGGCGTACATGATTTTGAAAATATGATGAACAATAAAGAAGCGCAGGAGCACATGAAGAAAGCTGCAGAGATCGCCATTGATTTCAAACCCGTAACCTATGATTCTATCTGGTCCGATCCGGGTGGTAGCTGATACAAATTATTTATTCTGATCAATGATCCGCAATTCTGTTATTAGTTTATTTCCTTTATTAAATAAAGGCATAAGAGGTGACATGTCTTTATCTATGTTTTTAAATTGTTCCTGCACAACAAACTTTCCTTTATTTGTTAGAAAATAAAACCGCACACAATCTTTATCTGGTAAAGGGGTTGAATCTGTTTTTGTTGCCTTATCAAGATTATTCTGCGCCTCGATAATAAAATCCTTTGCAGCTTTCACAACATCAGCATGCGACAAACCTCCTATGATGCCACCACCGGTACTGGTGTACATACTCGCATCACCGCTTTCAAATGAAGTAAAGGTGACAGTACCTGGCCCCATGTCCATATCCATCACCATTCCATAAACTTTTGTCTGATCAGCCGGCAAAGACAAGTTTAATTGAGCAGGCGTAATATTCAATGCAAGATTTCTTAAGTCCTGATAATGATTATCCGTTGGCTTCATTGTTTTAGATGTGTCAGTATGTTCAATAGATGTATTAGTAGTTGACTGATCAGTCTTCTTGTTCTTACAACCTGTAATAAAAATACCTGTTCCTATAGTAGCTATAATTTTAACAAGGAGTAAAAACTTTTTCATAAAAAGAAATTAAATATTTGTATTCAGCATTACCTCGTCCACCGTGCCCGGCTACCTCTGCAGTTTATATGGATCATTTGATGGTTAATAAATAATTTCTCATTCTTGTATGTTCTATGCCTCCATCTCCCCTGATAATTTCTTTATCAAGAATATCATATACCAGGTCAACATCTTTACTGTCGGATGCACCATCTCTGTTTACATCAAAGACAAGGAAATCAATAGCGTCTCCACTAAGGTGCTTACTTTTTGTAGCAGCCCCTGAAAATTTAACATGGATGTTATTATGCCATAATATCAGGATTCGTTTTTCAATTATATCTTACCTATTTTTCGTAAGTATAAATATACAGAATGCTTTTGACTGTATACACGCCTGAGTGTTCCCGTTTCTTTTCAGGAACGTTTGGCCTGCTTATAATACCTTTACAACTCAGGCATAGTAGTATGAGCAATATCAATCTGAAAGAACTGGCAAAAGAACTTGGGCTGGCGATATCCACCGTATCGCGAGCATTGCGTGATAGTCATGAGATCAGCCATGAAACGAAAGACCGGGTTAGAAAATTAGCCGATAAATTAGGCTTTCAGCCAAATCCTCATGCCAGCAATCTCCGACAGAATAAAAGCAAGACTATTGCAGTCATCATCCCTGAAATTGAAAATCATTTTTTCTCCCAGGCACTGAATGGCGTTGAACTGATCGCTCAGCAAAAAGGCTATCACGTACTGATCTATCTCACACACGAAAATACAAGGCTCGAAAAAGATTTTCTTCAATTGCTGCGCAATGGTCGCGTGGATGGACTGATGATCTCAGTTGCCAGTACCACTACTTCTTTTGAACACCTCGAAGCCTGTAAGAAAGCTGGTCTGCCCTTTGTTTTCTTTGACCGCGTATTCGATGGATTCGATGTGCCGAATATCACTACCGATGATGTGGATGTATCTTTCCGCGCAACGGAGTACCTGATCAAAAAAGGATCTGAAAGGATTGCTTTTCTTACTTTACCTGATCATCTTTCGATCAGTAAACGCCGCGGATTGGGTTATAAGAAAGCATTAGACAAATTTGGTATGACCAATCGTAAACAAATTATTGAATGCAGCCAGGATGATGAGCAGAACCGGATAATTATACGTAAGCTATTGCAACAAAAAAATCCACCGGACGCTGTATTCGCCGCTGTAGAAAAACTCGCTATCAATACGTATGAAGTTTGCCAGGAGTTAGCTATTCATATTCCTTCGCAATTAAAAGTGATTGGCTTCTCCAATCTTTCAGCAACAGCTCTCTTTCAACCTTCGATGTCAACGATCGCACAACCGGCTTTTGATATTGGCCGCGAAGCCGCCGTCATTCTCTTTAAGATCATTGAGAAGAAAAAATTACTGGCATCGGAAAAGAAGGTGATATTACCATCGCAGTTGGTGATCAGGAAATCCAGCTAGCAGTTGAAAGTTAAAAGTTGAATATTGTTGAATGTAGTTTAATGGTTAAAAAGAACCCTTACACAATCTTAAACTATATTCAACAATATTCAACCCTGTAATCGGTTCATTAAAAGTATCCGTGAAATTATAAGACAGGTGTGCCTTGTGAAGAAACAGCTTTCCATTGTCCTTTTCTTTTTATCCAGACATCATAGAATCTTGTTCGACGATTTTCAAAAGGAACATTTTTGATATGTCCACTTGTGACGGTGAAAAAAGTTACTATAGCTGTATGATCATGCATCTGTACCCTGAAATCGTCGAAAAAAAATGAATCAACGATGTGATCATTCTTTAATCGGCTACTTATATTATCATACATACCTTTTAAATCTTCTTGTTTACCTGATACACCATTTAACCCAACAGAAATAAAACACTCATCCATCATTGGAGCAATTGCAGCTGTATCTAATTTGAATTCAGCGACCAGCCAATCATATTCGAGTTTTTTCAGGGCCGCGACATCTTTATCATTACCTGATGTTCCCTGGAGTTTATGCGCAGGAGAACAGGAAACTAAATAAAACAGTATGACACTGGCTGATAAAAAGATTATACGCATGAATAAGCTATAGATAAATGAAAGTATTCCATGACAATTAAATATACAAGCAATTGACTTTACAGGCTATGAGAATATTGGGCTACTGGGGGGAAGGGTGTCGCAATTGACCCATAATTTGTCGTTTCGACACAGCGCTCGTTTTAATTAGTTGACGGATATTTGCTGAAACAAAACCACAATAACTATAAAATTTAAAAACATGGAAACGCAAGAAAAAACAGTGATCACTGTGAAGAATACGATCAACGCACCGGTAGAAAAAGTTTGGGAAAACTGGACAAAGCCCGAGCATATTGTAAAATGGAACCAGGCTTCTGATGACTGGCACACTACGAAAGCTGAAAACGATCTGCGCAAAGGCGGTAAATTTTCTTCCCGCATGGAAGCAAAGGACGGCAGCTTCGGTTTTGATTTTGGTGGCGTATATGATGATGTAAAAACAAATGAATATATCGAGTATACAATTGGTGATGGCAGAAAAGTAAAAATCTATTTTACCAGCGAGGGGAATAAAACCAACGTTGTACAAGAATTTGAAGCAGAAAGCATCAATTCAACAGAAATGCAAAAAGGCGGATGGCAGGCGATTATGAATAGCTTTAAGAAGTATACGGAAGCGAAATAACGATCAGACGAGCTTGTGAATTTAAAAGACAATTAAGAGTTATGAATTAAGAATTATGAATGGTCATCACATTCATAATTCTTAATTCATAACTCTTAATTGTCTTTTAGTTTATCAAAACGCTTTCTTCTCAGCCGGAATCACCACCGTGTACTTAGCCCAGAATCTTTGTGCTTCCATCATTTTTGTACGTTCTTCTGCGGCATCACCACCACCACCACCACGATAACCACCGCCACCGCCATAACCTCTGCGACCACCACCACCATATCCACCGCCGGTCATACCTCCACCTTCTCCTCCCCCTTCCCTCTTCGGCATTTCAAATGGATGAATATTCCAGCCAATACCAATTTCTTTTTGATTAAGCGAAGCTGCATCTCCCAATAATGCGAGCGGTACTACATATTCTATATGCATCACATCAGTAGAGTCCCAAGTAAAAGCAATATTTACACTGCCTGGTAATAACAATTGCTGATCTTCCGGTTCATCTTTCTCAAAACCAAATAATTTCAACCGGTTCATGTTAAGCGCCATCATCATCCGCATTTTTTTAAGATCCGGTTTCTGTTGTTGCTGCTGCTGTCCATCATCCGATTGACCAGAGCGTGAACCCGGTTTTACAAAGAATGTGTTTTCCGGTGCTTCATTTTTTTCAGGGAACTCAATACCGCGACCTTCTTTCTTCTTTCCTTTCAGATCGATATACGTACTCATTCCTAACCGCATCATTTTAATCTGCATCCGGTTATCCGAAACATTCATCGCGATGTATAAATTTTTGCTATCATTATCGATGGCGTATTCAATATGCGTTCCATCATCCATCATGAATTTATGGGATGGCCATTCTTTCACGGTGCCATCCAATACGTGTACAATATTGTTGCTATCCGCAACGGGAACCTGGTAGAGTGATTGATTTGAGAACACAGGGCGAACAAGGAAACCAGTGGTCATCAGTAAAGGAAGAAACAATATTGTTTTCATTAAAATGCTTTAAGCTGGTAGATATATCTTCTCAAAAATATTTGAGTAAATGCTATAATCGGAGTTGCAGGCTTGTTCTTAACGAATCATTATCAATATCGGATCGTTTAATACAGCTTATTACTGGTACCACCCCACTCTTCAGGAGGCATGTCCTGCATTGATTGTGAGAAATTATACCATTGCGGGTACCACTGAAGAGGCAGGCATACTCTGTTTTTAAAAAATTTACCTGGTTGATCCATATTCTTTTAATAAAAATTTAGATAAATAGTATCTCATTTCCTGGCAAATGATAAGCCACTAGCTTTTAATTCCTTCTTAAGTATGATTATCCCATTTTTTCCTAAGCCATGTAATTCAGCAATTTCCTTTTCGCTGAATGTGGAGAGTTTTTTAAGCGAAGTAATCCCTGCATTTGCTAATGCGCGCTGGCCCGGCTTTGCGAGACCCTGAAATTTACTTTCTGTTTCCATAAAAAATTGTATTACAATAAAAATAATGATTATAAAAATACTATCTAAAACTTCGATCAATGATGTTTAAAATACTGTATCGCCTTCTCATGTTTCTTAGCTGCTTCGATCGAAGAAAAAGTTCCCAGATTACGACGCTTACCTGTCTTTGGATTTTTCTTGCGGGAATAAATACGGTATTCTCCTGATTTTAATTTGCGTATCATAGTATTGTTTTAGAAAGTAAAACAATCTCTATGCCAGCAGGTCAGTCCACAGTCGGCAGTTTGCAGTCGGCAGTCGGTCGTTTATAGCTGAATTTTTACTATCACATAGAAGATTTTCTAACAATCAGGTTCTGACTGCCGACTGCCGACTGCTAGCTGACTTCAGGTTGATCATTGAATATCTGTCGCATTTTTTCCTGTTCCATATCCAGCAGGGCCAAATGTTTTCTAACTATTTCTTCTTCAATCTCTGCCTTGGTGTTCATTTTATGCAACAGATCCCGTTGTTGACGGATCACATCCTGGTAGATGATATAGTATTCGGTAAAAAATTCCTCAGCAATATTATCATCTGGTTCTGAATTTTGTAAACGCTCCAGCATCTTTACATCACTCTCCATTTTTAACTTTAAGCTGCGCAAAAGTCCATTGCGGTTTACTTCTGTTTGATATTTTTCATTGAGTAAATTCAATGCCGCTTTTGACATTTTCCTGCGCACGATCATTTCCTGTTCGGCGTGTGGAATGAGATAATCTTTTTCTTCCATTTTAACTATCCGCACCAACCAGGGCAATGTCAATCCCTGGAACACTAACGTTACCAATATCACCACAAAAGTGATGAAGAGAATCAGGTTACGTTGAGGAAAATCTTTTCCATCAGCCAGGTATAAAGGAATGGATAAGGCAGCTGCTAATGATACCACGCCGCGCATACCGGCCCATCCAAAGATGAATGAATCTTTCATACTCGGATTGGAATCAGCAGTAGTGATCACGTGACTGATCACTCTTGTAAAAAGAGCAGCGCCAAATGTGCAGATCAACCTGGTAATGATCAATACAAAACTTATGATCAGGCTATACCTGATCGCATCAGACAATTTAACAGGTCCTAACTGTCCTACGATAAAAGGAAGTTCTAACCCGATCAGCATAAAGATGAGTCCATTCATTGCAAAGGCAATCGTAGACCATACATTCACTCCCTGTATACGACTTCGTTGGCTGAGAAACTGGTGATTTCTGATAGAAAGAAATAAACCACCACTTACTACAGCGAGTACGCCAGAGAAATGAAATTGTTCCGCTACGATATACATCATATACGGAGTAATAAAAGTGAGAATGATATCGATATTAGCCGTTGTCGGTAACCATCGGTGAATAGCATAAAATATCAGCGCGATCACGATCCCGGTGACGATACCCATGATGATGACAATAAAAAAACTGAGCGTGGCCTGGTGAAAAACAAACTTACCAGACTCAACCGCGACCAATGCAAAACGGAACACCACCAAACTCGATGCATCATTCAGCAGGCTCTCGCCTTCTACGATCGTAATGAGTCTTTTCGGAACTTTTATATTTCTTAAAATGGTAGTAGCAGAAACCGCATCTGGTGGCGACACAATCCCTCCCAATAAAAATCCCAGCGCCAGTGTAAATCCTGGGATCAGGCTACTGGAAACAAACGCTACTACGCAAGCAGTAACGATAACAATCAAAAAAGCAAAGCTGGAAATGACTCTTCTCCATTTCCAAAAATCCTTCCAGGAGGTTTGCCAGGCAGCTTCATATAATAATGGCGGCAGGAATATGATAAAGATCAGGTCTGGATCGATCTGTATGTTAGGCAGGCCCGGCACAAAACTCAGCGCCAGTCCACCAAGTACCAGCACGATCGGGTAAGCGATTTTCAACTTACCGGCCAGCATGACCAGGAACAGGATAGCCAATAATATATAGAGATAACCGATGAAAGTGCCGTGCATGAGGTTGATTTAGAATGCTTAAAAATACGGCCTAACTAAGTACGAAGTATGAAATACAAAGTACGATCTTCCACTAGTAAGTTCTTCCAATTCAGCTGACGGTAGTTTTAGCGTAAAATACGAAGCACGATCTTCGACAGTTCGTATTTCGTATTTCATACTTCGTATTTATTTTGGTTAGCTTTATTGCAACATTTTCTCCATTGACCAGTCTAATGCATCAGTGAAAAATATAACCGGAAATAATCTGGATGATAAATATCTGGTTGACAAGGTCTTGGCTGGCAACACCGGGACTTTTGCTGTTATTATTAAAAATACAGAAAGATTAGTAACGCAGATCGTTTTCAAAATGATCAATCACCCGGAGGATCGCAAAGATGTGGCGCAGGATATTTATCTGAAAACATTTAATAAGCTCGGCAATTTTAAATTTCAATCCAAACTCTCCACCTGGATAGCGCAGATATCTTACAATACCTGCTTTGATTACCTGCAAAAGAAAAAATTGATCCTGCCGGGTAATCTCGGTGAAATAACTACGGAAGAAGATAGTTACGATACAATTAATAATCGGGTAACGACATATACCGAAACGAATGAGTTTATCAATCGGAAAGAAGTTTCCGCGATACTGGGAAATGAGATAGAAAAATTACCGCCCGTTTTCAAAACACTGATCACTTTATATCATCATGAAGAATTAAGCTATGAAGAAATGGTACAAATAACCGGGTTGCCTGCCGGTACTATCAAGAGTTATTTGTTCAGGGCAAGAAAAAAATTAAAGGATAACTTATTACTCACTTACAAAAAGGAGGAGTTATGATCACTAACCATCTTACCGAAGATGAATTGCAGCAATACGCATTGGATAAAAGTATAGTTGCGCCTGATCTGCAGGGGCATCTTCAACATTGCGAAGAGTGTACGGCTAAGCTGGCTGTTTACCAGTTATTGATCACGGAGATCAATCAGCAACCGGTAGCCACTTTCGATTTCGATCTATCTGCTGCCGTAATTGCGCAATTGCCTGCACCGGTAACAAAGGCTTCGACAAATAAATATCCGGTAGCTATATTTTCACTGGTAGCCATTTTATTGGCGGGTAGCCTGATTTATTTATACCGGGATGACCTGCTTGCTTTATTTACGAACACAAATATGGCAGAATATCTCGGCATCGTCATCATTACCAGCATTGCCATCATACAGGGTATTGATACCTATAGAAATTATCAAAAGAAAATAAAAGCATTGGATTTTTCTTAACCCACTGCAACATTTAATCAAGCGAATAGTCTAATTATTATACGATAAAATAAACAACAATGAAAAAGATCACCGTGATAATAGCTGCCTTATTTGCATCGGTCGCTGCAAATGCACAGGATGTACAACGACCCTACAATATGTTTTATGACAAGAATATGATGAATGAATTGCTTAAAACAGTATCAATCCTCTCAGTCTTTGCCCTGATTGCAGTCGTGTTGATCACACTGGTACGCAAACGACTCGATTTTGTAATAAAAAGTAAGATGATTGATAAGGGTGTATCAGAAGGTCTGGCTTCACAGTTCCTGGACACATCCAAAAAGAATGATAAAACTGTTACCATGAAATGGTTTACTATTTTATGCGGCATTGGTGCAGGTCTTGCTTTGATACAAATGTTTCAGCCCTATGGTGTGCATTCGCTGACGATCATGGTGTTTTGTATTGCAGCT
>JBDTPD010000089.1:0-10125 GCA_039932855.1 Chitinophagaceae bacterium
GGTAAAAAACTTTTTCGGCCTGGATGATGCACAAGACGTACGTATCGGTTTCCAATATGGCTTAAGCAAACATTTGAATATTGCTGCGGCGCGTTATAAAGGCGCTACGCAGGTGCAAAGAATGTATGAAGTGGGATTGAAGTGGTTGATTGCAGAGCAAAGAGATAATGATCCTACACATCCATTTGCATTGGCGGTATATGGCAATGCGGTAGTGGCTACCATGCATTCAGGTATTAATCCTGCCAATGAAAATTTTGTACACGGGTTTTCAGAGAGGTTAAGTAATAATTTTCAATTGATGCTGGCAAGAAAGTTTGGAAAGAACTTCAGCCTTCAGTTGAGTCCTACTTACGTTCATCGGAATTTTGCGCTGCCTTATGATGATAAAAGCATTTTCGCTATGGGCGGTGGCACACGTATACACCTGCATGGACGCTTTAGTTTGTTGCTTGATTATTTTCATTCTTTCCGCAGTCAAAGCAGTATCGATTCTTTCAAGGTGCGGGGAATAAAATTTTATGATGCATTGGGTGTAGGATTTGAAATCGTTACAGAGGGCCACGTGTTTCACCTGAATTTTGCTAATTCAAAAGATATCCTGGAAAACAGGTTCATTCCAGCTACTACTTCTTCATGGGGTAAGGGACAATTCCGCTGGAGTTTTACAATCGCCAGAAATTTCGATCTTCTTTATAAGAAAGGAAATAAAAAGAAGAGAAGTAATACAGATTAGTTCTTGATGTCGCAGCACAGTTGGTAAAAGGGTTCTTTTCATTTTGAAAAGAGCCCTTTGTTGTTCAGTACTCAGTCGGCAGTTTTCAGTTGGCAGTCTCCAGTCTATCAGTCTCCAATCTATCAGTCTCCAGTCTGTCAGTCGCATTCAATTATGAGAAGCTACGGCTGCTTCCTTATTATGAATAGACGGATAATTTATAAGTGATATGGAAGAAATTCTAATCAGCTCTTGGCTGATTAACTGATCATAGAAATTCTGTTGATGAGGATGTAATTACTAAATTGATTTGGTATGGCACGATAGTTAATTAACTACAGTCAAGGGACTGCTAACTGCCAACTGATAGACTGCGAACTGACTTAATGTGCGAAAGGACGAACTGCAACTGTAAACAGGATACCTGTCGAGTTTAGCTTAACCTTTCCTGCGCCGATGCCGCTCAGTGGTAATTTGAGATAAGGCTCAGCCATCAGTGATAAGCGTTTGCTGACATTGTATTGATAACCGCCGGAAAGATTCAGAACAGAGAAGAAATGTTTATTCTCATTTTTCAGATCATGCTCATAATAATAGGGGCTAAGTGAGGATGGACTTGATTTATACGTGTAGAGGTACTTTTCTTCTTTCATGATGTAAGAAGAAAGTCCGCCGGAAACAAACCAGTTATGTTTTTCTGTAACGCCAAGACTGTATGTGAAAGATACAGGGATTTCGTAGACATAGCAATTGGCATCTATGTTATATAATCTGTATGGACTAGAAGTCCACGGGGTATGATAATTTGTTGAGTCAGCTGAATAAATCTTGCGACCTGCAAAAAATCCTGCCCTGATACCGAGTTTATTTGTAATTGGATAACCAACTGAAATACCAACCTCACTTTTTACTTTTCCAAGTCTGTCTACTCCAACACTTGTTACGTCAGGACCAAATGACAACATAAAAGTCAACTTATTTCCTTTTTTAGCAGGAACTTGTTTTTTATTCGTGGCAACAGGATTAGTTGTTGTAGTGATAGCAGAATCAATTATGGGTTTAACAACTGATTTCTCAACAGCTGCTGTAGTTGTTGCAGCTGCATTGCTGACAATAGCACTTCCAACAGTATTTGCAGGAGCACTTACAGGTTGTGAAGTTGTAGTTGTTTGTTTTTTATCTGGTGATGTTACTACAGATGTTGTGGCAGGCGTTGATTTATTACCTGCATCGTCGTTATCAGTGGATGCAGAAGGATTTGTTATAGCAATTGCTGGTATTGTTACCAATGAACGATTGATATTCCTGTTTGTTCCTGTGGCTGTATTCTTTTGTGCGCCCGCTTTCTTTGAATTTGTATTCTTATTACTGCCGACTATAGAAGGAGTAGTAATATTGTTATTAGTTGATTGTTGAATGATTGGCGTGGTTGTATTGTTGTTAGTGGGCGTACTGATAGAAGTAGTTTGTACGTTTGTATTTGCAGATTTTTCAGTTGTTGTTGTGTTACTGCTATTAGGTATAGATTTTTTATCTGAAATTGTATTGTCAGTCCCTTCATTATCATTCGATGTAACAGGAATATTGTTTACTTGTTTACCAGTAGTAGTTATTGTTGAATTGGTATTATCGGATGGCTGTTGTTGTGCAACTGAATCAGTATGCGAAGAAAGTTTAGTGACCATGTAAATACCGGGAACGAGTACCATCAAGCCAAGAAACAAGAAGAAGATAACTCCTCTGCGGTTTTTCTTTTGAGGCAGATGTTTCTCCAGCAATTGATGCATCCCGTCCCATGTTTTCTCATCATAGGGTGGGATGTCCTTGTCGGCAGCATTCCTTAAATTATTATCCAACTCTTCAGACCACATTTTTGTTCACAGTTTGGTTTTGCTGATACAATATCTTCTGCAATTGTTTTCTTGCCTTCGCCAGGTTTGATTTGGACGTTCCTACGGAAATGCCAAGTTGATTGGCTATCTCTTCGTGACTAAAACCTTCAATGATAAAAAGATTGAGTACTGTCCGGTATCCGGGTGTGAGGTATCGTATAGCGGCAAGTATCTCATCATAAGAAATTTTGTCGACCGCATCCTCGTGTGTATCCGGTGCATGCATGTAAGTTTCATTCAGCTCGGTAATCACCTGGTGCTTTTGATTTTTCCGGAAATGATCAATAGCGGTGTAGATCATGATCTTTCTTACCCAGCCCTTAAATGAACTGACTGTATCCGTGTAGGCGGGTTTGAACCTGTAAATTTCGAGAAAAACTTTCAGGAACCCATCATGCAGGATCTCAATAGCATCTTCTTCGTGGTTAGTATAACGGTGGCAAATCGACATAGCGTACCCATAGAAAGAGCTGTAAATCTTTTTTTGGCTCTCCCGATCGTTCAGGGCGCATCCCCTGATATGAATCTGTAATTCTTCGGCCGTCAACAACACGCTGGTTTGAGTTTTAAATCGTAAAAAGTTGGAGTGGGGTTGGCCGGACAAGGTACATTATTTTGATAACGCGGACATATCACCGAAAGTGGGGATACGTCCATCTGAAACTGGGATTCAGTGGATGAATAGGTTTTTTTGGAAAAAAGGATGCCTCGGGTTTCTTTTTATTTCGCAGATCAAATGATCCACTCTACCTCGCCCCAGTTAAACTCCTCCTCTATAGAGTGTTGTACCAATAATGTGCCCTGTTCCGTAACTTTTTGTACTGTTGCTTCAAAGGAGCGGGAACCCTTCTTAAACCTGACCAATTGCCCTTTTTTATACAAATGATCATTGTAAGCGCGGTATATCTGATCGAAGCCTTTTTCAACCAGGTCACGATAATTTTTTTCCAGTATAAAACATAATTCCTTCGCCAGCGCCATTGTATCAAACTCTTTCCCCGTAATCTGCCTCAGCGAAACTGGATTCTTTAACCCCGGATCGAAAGCTGGCTGATTAATATTGATACCCATTCCGATCACTGCCCACTGCCACCCGGAAGATGGCTGATGACCGATGACGGATGACGGTGCTGACTGCCCACTACTTACCACGTTCTCTATCAACACTCCACCTGCCTTTCTGTCCTGCCAATAGAGATCGTTGGGCCATTTGATGGTCGTTTCATCTCCTGCATATTGACAAAAAAATTCGTAGACGGAAACAGCTGCACAGGCACTAAGTTGAAATTGTTGGGTCAATGAAAGGGCCGCTGGCTTTATCACTACGCTGAGAATAAGACTGCTGTTTTTTTCTGCCACCCAGGTTTTTCCCCGCTGACCTTTTCCGGCTACCTGCTCATGCGAAAAAAAAGCGGCGCCATGCGATGCCAAACCCGCATGTACGCGTTCAAGGGCATAATTGTTGGTGCTATCAACTGATTGCAACTCAATAAAGGGGCTACCAATAGAACCATGGGAAAGTGGGTGTGGCAATTAATTGCTATTTTTGAGCAAAGTAAATGTGTTTCAGCTTATGCCTCGCTAACCTGATGGCAAAACGGAACAGTATATTATAAACTAAATAACTTTTCATTATTGGAACAACTTGCAGTGCTGTCTGACCGGAAGAGAAAAAGTGGAGCCCGGTTGACGAAGAGTTCAAAAATCATCAAGACCATTATTACTGCCATCCAGGAAAAAAAGGGAGAGAATATTATTTCCCTGGATCTTCGCAAAATCAATGAAGCTGTAGCGGATTTTTTTATTATTTGCGAAGCTACTAATCAGCCACAGATAAGAGCCATTGCAGATAACATAGAAAGCAAAGTCAAAGAAGTTTGTCAGGAAGACCCCTACCATCACGAAGGATATAAAGCATTACAATGGGTATTGATTGACTATGTGAATGTAGTAATACATGTTATGCTACCAGAGAACAGGAAGTTTTACAAACTCGAAGAAATGTGGAGTGATGGGGTAGCACAAAAACACGACGACTAATGTTAAATATCAGTCCAATCGAACTTTTTTCTCGAATAATTATTAATTAGCAGGAATATACAAGAATATGTCGCAAGAACCCTCGTTCAAGAACGATAAGAATATACCTCCACGTTTTGGCAACCGTCAAAATGGTGAGGAGCCAGGCCAGCCTCCTAAGAAAGGACCTAAATTCAGTATCTACTGGATCTATGCGATCATCTTTGCGGTATTAATCGGCTTCCAGTTATATGGAGGCTTTTCTACCAATATGGAAGAGATCGATCAGGAAACTTTCATCGGCATGCTCAAGCAGGGTGATGTTGCTAAATACACCGTTATAAGCAACCGCAATAAAGTAAAAGTAACACTGAAAGAAGGCAGTCTTCTCAAATATGATAAGGAACTGAAAACTGGTATTGGTGGTAAGGTCAGTAAAGAAGGACCACACATGGTCTTCAGCATTGTCTCCGGCGATTCTTTCAAAGATGATATGCGGCAGTTTTATACTGCTAATCCAGATGTAAAGAATATAGAAAAAGTAGAAACAGAAAGTGATTGGTTCAGTAAATCAGTTGGCTTCCTGTTACCTATTCTGCTTTTTGTTGGTTTATGGATACTGCTTATGCGCAAAATGGGTGGCAGCGCAGGTGGTGGCGGTGGTCCTGGCGGTATTTTCAATATCGGAAAATCAAAAGCAACATTATTTGATAAAGGCACACGCGTTAATATCACTTTTGCTGATGTAGCAGGACTTGATGAAGCGAAAGTAGAAGTGATGGAGATCGTTGATTTTCTCAAGAGCCCCAAAAAATATACAGCACTCGGTGGTAAGATACCTAAAGGTGCATTGCTGGTAGGACCTCCCGGTACAGGTAAAACATTATTGGCAAAAGCCATGGCCGGAGAAGCACAGGTTCCTTTCTTCAGTTTAAGCGGTTCCGACTTTGTTGAAATGTTTGTAGGAGTTGGAGCAAGCCGTGTAAGAGATTTATTTAAACAAGCCCGTGAGAAAGCGCCATGTATCATTTTCATTGACGAAATAGATGCCATCGGTCGTGCACGTGGTAAGAATGTAATGATGAGTAATGATGAAAGAGAAAGTACCCTCAATCAGTTACTCGTAGAGATGGATGGTTTCGGTACAGATGTCGGTATTATCGTACTCGCTGCTACTAACCGTCCCGATGTATTGGATACAGCCTTGTTACGCCCGGGTCGTTTCGACAGACAGATCACTATTGATAAACCAGATCTGAAAGGACGTGAAGCTATTTTCAAAGTGCATCTGAAACCAATCAAAGTATCACAAACACTCGATGTACATAAACTGGCTGAACAAACTCCTGGTTTTGCCGGAGCTGATATCGCCAACGTATGTAATGAAGCTGCGTTGATTGCTGCAAGAAAAGGAAAAGAATCAGTAGACATGTCCGACTTCCAGGATGCTGTTGACAGAGTCATCGGTGGATTGGAAAAGAAGAATAAGATCATTTCTCCTGAAGAGAAAAAAGTTATTGCTTACCACGAAGCAGGTCACGCTGTCTGCGGATGGTTCCTTGAACATGCCTATCCTTTGCTGAAAGTAACTATCGTACCAAGAGGTACAGCAGCATTAGGATATGCGCAATACACTCCGAAGGAACAATATTTATATAATACAGATCAACTCAGTGATCAGATCTCAATGACATTGGGTGGAAGAGCCAGTGAAGATATTTTCTTTGGTAAAATATCTACCGGTGCTCAGAATGATCTGCAACAGATCACGCGTATTGCTTATGCAATGGTAACTGTATATGGTATGAATGATAAATTAGGTAATATTAGTTTCTATGATCCCGCACAGGAAACAACTTTTACCAAACCATACTCAGAAGAAACATCCAAGCTGATCGATGAAGAAGTAAGAAAACTCATCGAAGCACAATACGTAAGAACGAAGAAATTATTGATGGAAAAAAGGGAACAGGTAGTTAAACTGGCAGAAGCTCTTCTTGAAAAAGAAGTATTGTTTCAAAGTGATGTCGAAATACTCATCGGCAAAAGACCGTATGAAGAAAAGAAACCACTTACTGATGAAGAAACTACTGATCTGACTGGCGCTAATGGTGAGATATCAGCTGGTGTTCCTCCTTATGATAGTGATGTTACTAATAAATCTTTACCATAGTATTGTTTAAAATCGTTTAAGAGTTAAAGGGTTTAATGGGCATTGGCAACCATTAAACCCTTTAACTCTTAAACCCTTAAACTTTTTCTCCATGAACGTTTCTCCTTCTAAAGAAAATATTTTAAAGAAAATAAGAAAGGCGTTGAGTCAATCAACGCCTCTTCCTTTTCCAAAAAGCGAAGGAACAGATGCTGTTTTCCATACATCTCACCAGGAAAAAGAAGTAGAGTTTGCAGAACAGTTTTCCAAATTACAGGGACGATTTATCTATTGCATCAATCGCCAGGAACTTGCTTTTCAATTGAGCAGTCTGGTAAAGAAGATGGACTGGAAGAAAGTATATTGTCTCGAGGATAAGTTATTGGAGAATGCGGGTGTTCAACTTTCTGACCGCATCACTAAAGAAAACATTGCTGATTGCGATGTATCGATTACCGGTTGCGAATGCCTGGTGGCAAGAACGGGATCCGTGGTAATGAGTGCGGCACAGCAAAGTGGTCGTCTTACCAGTATATATGCACCTGTTCATATTTGCATTGCTTATACTGATCAGTTGGTGTATGATATAAAAGATGCATTGCAATTGGTAAAAGAAAAGTATGGCAGCAAGCTTCCTTCACTGATCACCTTCGCTACGGGTCCAAGCCGTACTGCTGATATTGAAAAGACGTTGGTCGTGGGCGTGCATGGTCCCAAAGAAGCTTATGTATTCCTTGTAGAATCCTGATATTTATTGCTGGTAGCGTTGTACTTTTAGACTATGGCAACTAACAACAATCATCACCTGTTTGTATACGGTTCATTGCGCAGCGGTTTTCATAGCCCTGCTTATGAATACATCAGCCGTTACTTTGACCTTGTCAGTGAAGCAAAAGTAAAAGGAAGATTGTATGATATGGGTGAATACCCGGCAGCTGTTCCTGTCAACGATGATACATTTATTGTTGGAGAATTATATGTGGTAAAAAAAGAATCGGAATTCTCCTGGGCCATTGGTCAGCTCGATGATTATGAAGGAATAACTACTGAAGACGGACATCAGCCATTGTACAAGCGTGAGCTGGCAGACATTTATGTCAATGATAAAACAATTGCCGCCTGGATATACTGGTACAGTGCTGATGTAAGTGGAAGACCTGAGATTGCTTCAGGTGACCTGATGGAATACATTCATCAAAAAAATAAATGATGGAAAGAAGAGAATTCCTGAAAAAGAGATTTGGGATAGATAAAAATCTAATAAGGCAGATCGCCTTATGGAGTCTTGCAGTATTCGTCATTTATCTTGTGTTGGGAGTTGATTTTTCAACCATAACCTTCGACTCAGTTGCTATATTCCTGAAACTTGTTTCTCTTCTCTTAGTCATCATGGTGGCAATTACCGCTTTGCTGATGCTATACACTTATGTAAGAAATAGGGTTTCTCTTCTTATTCCACTGAATGTAAAAACGTTTTTTAAAAGATATGGGAAATGGATCAACTGGTTCTTTTCTATAGCTATAGTTGCTTATTTGGTGAACAAAGCTATTTTGAAAAATGATTATTCTCTTATTATACGTGTGACCATTGTTTCATTTCTTTTATGGCTCTTTAGAGACAAAAAAGAATATGTGACTGAATAGCTGAAGTATCAAAAATTCTTCTAACCCAATCATTAATGCAATCCTTCCCGGATAAAAAAATTTACTTCCTTTCCGATTTCCATCTCGGTGCTCCCGATCATGCTTCAAGCCTGGTCAGGGAAAGAATCATTGTACAATTCCTTTCAGAAATAAAAGATAATGCTGCTGAAATTTTTATTGTCGGCGATATGTTCGACTTCTGGTATGAATACAGGAAAGTAGTACCCAAAGGATATGTACGCTTATTAGGCAAACTTGCTGAACTTACTGATGCCGGCATTCCCATGCATTTTTTTGTTGGCAATCATGATATGTGGATGCGCGACTATCTGCAAATGGAGTTGAACATTCCTGTTTATTTTGAACCAAAAGAATTTGAAAGAAACGGAAAAAAATTTCTGATTGGTCATGGCGATGGCTTAGGTCCCGGCGATCATGGATATAAACGGTTGAAGAAAATATTCCGCAATCCTGCCTGTCAATGGCTGTTCGGCATACTTCCGCCGGTAATTGGCGTCGGAATCGCTAACTATCTGAGCCGTCGCAGCCGCGCTCAAACAGGCGCAAAGGAAGAAATATTCCTGGGCGAGGATAAAGAATGGCTGATCTCCTACTGTAAAGAGACCCTGCAGCAAAAAAAGATTGATTTTTTTGTGTTTGGACATAGACACTTACCGATTGATTATCGTCTGACTGATGGTAGCCGGTATATCAACCTGGGCGATTGGATACGTTATTTTACCTATGCTGTCTTTGACGGTACTCATATGACGTTAACATCCTTCCAGGGAAATGAAGGCAAAATCATCAGGAACTAATGAAAAGAACTCTTATCATATTCTCGCTGTTGTTGGTTTTTGTAAAAGCAAAGACACAGACAGATACTTCGTTTAAGTTTGTAAAAGAAGTACAAGGAGATATTGTCGCATTTACGGTAGATAATCTTGATAATATTTATTTACTGAGTAGTACCAACCAGGTAAAGAAACTCAATGCCAATGGAGATTCGGTGGGGGTGTTCAATGATGTAAAGAAATTTGGAAAAGCTACGCTGATCGATGTGTCAAATCCATTAAAGATCTTATTGTATTACCGTGATTTTGCTACGATTGTTGTATTGGATCGATTTCTAACCATTCAGAATATTATTGATCTGCGCAAACAAAACAGTTTACAGGTGCGCGCGATAGGGCAATCGTATGATAATAAGATCTGGATCTATGATGAGCTGGAAAATAAATTGAAAAAGGTTGATGAGGACGGAAAGCTGTTATTTGAAACAGTTGATTTCCGGATGCTGTTTGACGAGGCGCCATCTCCTCAGAAAATATATGACCAGGATCAGTACGTTTATCTCTATGATTCTACCAAAGCGGTTTTTGTATTTGATTATTATGGTGCCTTAAAGAATAAAATATTGATCTCCGGCTGGAAAAATTTCAAAGTGGCCGGAAAATACATCTTCGGGTCTACAGGAAATATCCTTCACCGCTATAACATCACTACTTTTCGGGTGGAAGAATGGAACATGCCCGCTGAAATATCACAAAGCCTTTACTTCAATTTCACTTCTTCGCGCCTCTATGCTATGAAAAAAGATAGTATCGAAATTTACTCTTTTCAATGACCGGATGCCCGGCAGATTTAAGTACTTTCGCGTCTACGAGACCGATGGACTATGTATAAATTTTTGCATACAGAAT
>JBDTPD010000090.1:0-10093 GCA_039932855.1 Chitinophagaceae bacterium
CTTCTTCTGCCTGGTGTACCGAGTTGCAGGCAAATCCTTCCTGCACAGGAACATTGTATTTTTTCAGTAATTCTTTGGCTTGATACTCGTGAAGGTTCATATTGGAGAATTTCGGCGAAGATATGCAAATACGGTTGAGGAGAAAACAGTAAGCATTTCGAAATTTTGAAATGCGGTTTCCAAACAAGCCAACTCAGTCGCGGATACTGAAAGTCGAACCGCTGACCATTTTTATTAATGTTTCAAAGTCTTCTTTCTTTATGCTGCTAACAGTCATTCGAAAAATATAGCCATTGATAAGACGCGAATATAGTTTCTGCTGCAATAGCTGGCGGGCATGATCTTTTGAATAGAGCGTCATGATAAACGTATAGAATTTTACCCTATCGATATTTTCTGTTCCTTCTTCATACTCTATTTCCTTTCCTGCATAAGTGGCTTTGAGAATATGGTAGCTGGTCTGCAGGAATTGTTCAAACTGGTTGGTGACTCGTTCATTAGCGGGCGTAATATCAGATAAAAATGCACTGGCCGGGGTGCTGTCTTTTGTTATACTTAATAAATCCTGTGCCTCCTCATCTTTTGATAGGTGAGCGCTATATCCTTGCGAAGATGGAGTCAACGGCTTTGTGTTTGTATCAGTACTATCAAAAACAATGACCTTACTCATTGTTTTCGTTCCCAGCTTTTGTATGGTATCGAGATTACTGCGTGTCATGATTTGCCAACCTTCGGGTAATGAAACGGTCCATCCGATGATCTTTGATATATAAATATCTTTAGCAGGGGTTTGTGCCGCTGGTTTGTTTTTACAGGCAAAACCGATAATGAGCAATGCGGAGAGGGCGACCCTGATTGAATTCATAGCTAAAATTTAATGGTTTTACAGGCTGTATTGAAGGTCAAATTCTATATTTGCGGCTTAACCTTTGTACAATGTCGAAAAAATTGCTGAAAGACCTCAAAGAAACAGTCAAATTCCTTCAGAAAGAATATAAGAAAGCTCCACAGGCAGGTATTGTACTGGGAAGTGGACTTGGCAATTTTGCCAGCCAGATAGAAGTGGAAAAGGAAGTGCCATACGAAGACATTCCGCATTTTCCCGTATCTACAGTAGAGGGTCATTCGGGCAAACTCATCTTTGGTAAACTGGCCGGTAAAACGGTTGTTGCTATGGGTGGACGTTTTCATTATTATGAAGGATATACCCCGCAGGATGTTGTGTACCCGATCAGGGTAATGAAGATGCTGGGCATTAAAACGTTATTATTATCCAATGCCGCTGGTGGTGTCAATACCGATTTTAAAGTAGGAGATATCATGATCATCAAGGATCATATCAGTTTTTTTACACCCAATCCGTTAATTGGTAAAAATGTAGCTGAGCTTGGTCCCCGTTTTCCCGACATGAGCGAGCCTTATAATAAAGAATTGATAAAAAAAGCCAAAGGTATTGCTGCAAAAAATGGTTTTGATATCAAAGAAGGTGTGTACATAGCAGTGACCGGCCCGACATTTGAGACAAGAGCAGAGTATAAACTGATTCAGATTGTTGGTGGCGATGTAGTAGGAATGAGTACCGTGCAGGAATGTATAGCAGCTAATCACATGGGAGTACCAGTATTTGCTGTTAGTATTATCACTGATCTTGGCATTCGTGAAGAAGAAAATGTTATCACACACGAAGAGGTTTTGCAGGCCGCAAAAGATGCAGAACCTAAACTGGCCATACTATTCAAAGAACTGGTAGGTCTCATTTAACAATTTTAATCTCCTATTGTGCTTATTTTGCAGAATTAATGCTTGTACACTGGCAACAAAATTTACATACCCGTTACTGACCTTGCTTCTCTTTTTTTCTGTGCATGCTTTTTCACAAGGAGGGCTGATACGCGGTGCCGGTGGACGATTGAAGCAAATGGGTGGCGCTTTTTCAAAAAGTGGTGGTGGTGCACAAGGCGGAACAGATAGTCTTAAGCGTCGTGATAAATTTGAAGATTCAATTACTATCCGTTTTCATTACCTCGATTCTACCAGCAATTACAAACTTGATTCTTCTATCGATGACCTTACAAAACGTTTTCCTATTCCAGCGACCAATATTTTTTTAGGAAATACCGGTACAGCATCCCGTTCAATTTTGTTTTCTCCATTGATGCAGCCAGGGTGGGATCCAGGTTTTCACGCGTTTGATATTTATAAATATAAATTAGAAAAGGTCAGGTTCTTTAATACCACGCGGCCTTATTCCGAATTGAACTATATGCTCGCAAGCAGGGCTGAGCAACTGATTGAAATATTGCACACGCAGAATATAAAACCCAACTGGAACTTTTTATTGCAATACCGGTTGACGAATGCTCCGGGTTTTTTTAAAAATCAAAAGACCAACCATAATAATTACCTGTTCACTACCTGGTATCAAACCATTAATAAGCGATACAATCTATACTTAGTGTTGTTAGGAAATAAAATGGAATCCGGAGAAAATGGCGGTATCCAGGACACTACTAATTTCATTGATAAGCATGCTTTCCGTGATCGGTTCACTATCCCTACCAAGATTGGTGGTGATCCGCCATTTGGCACCAACTTCTTTACAACCGATGTAGGAACGGGCAATCGTTATCATGAATTCACGGTGCTGTTGCGTCAGCAATATGATTTTGGACAAAAAGATTCTGTTGTCACCGACTCTACTGTTATCCCTTTATTCTATCCACGGGTTCGTTTTGAACATACGCTGCAGTATAGTTCGCGTAAATATAATTTCCGCGACTATGTAGGTGATTCAACATATTATAAGGACAATTATGATATAACATTGCCTTTGCCGATCGATACTTTCCAGGTAAACGAGGTATGGAAAGAAATTACCAATGATTTTTCTATTTATCAATTTCCTGATGCAAAGAATCTTCGTCAATTCTTTAAAGTAGGAGCCGCTATACAAAATATTTCATTAGAAAATTTAAAGGGCAACCGTAAGTTTTATAATGTCTATGGTCATGCTGAATACCGCAACCGTACCCGTGATCAGAAATGGGATCTTCGCGCAAATGGTATTTTATATTTTACCGGGTTAAATTCCGGTGATTATTATGCAGCAGGCAGCCTGGAACGATCGGTTGGTAAGAAAACAGGTTACGCGCAGTTAGCTTTTGAGAATGTAAATAAAACACCTTCCTTCATCTTTGATCAACGAAGCCAGTTCTATTTACAAAAACCAGTTGATTTTAAAAAAGAAAATATTTCGCATTTATCAGCCTCATTATATCAGCCATTCCTGCAATTGAAACTAACGGGAGATTATTACCTCGTTACTAATTATACTTATATCACAGACTATTTCCGGTTACAACAGGAAGGCACCTTGTTTAACATGTTGCAGGTATCTGCGCAAAAAACAATCAGTTTAGGTAAAAGCTGGAAATGGCACGCCGATGTATATTTTCAAAAGTTGATTGGCAATGCGCCCGTACATGTGCCGGTTATTTTTACACGCAACCGTATTGGGTATGAAGGAAAGCTTGGTTTCAAAAATCTGAATATCGCTTTTGGAGCAGAGATCCGTTATCACACACCTTATAAAGCAGATGGTTATTCTCCGGTGCTTGGACAGTTTTATTACCAGGATAGTATCAAGATCGATAACCCGATGCCTGATATCGCCGGGTATCTCAATTTCAGAATACGCTCATTTAAATTCTATCTCCGTGCTGAAAATCTGAATTCTGCCCGGGATAATGAAGGCTTTGGATTTACCAATAACAACTTTGCGGCGCCTAATTATCCTTACCCAGGCCTTGTTATCAGGATCGGTATCTACTGGAGTTTTGTTAATTGATTCCCAAGAAGAGCCAGCACAGCACTTTATCCAGGCATTTGTAGACGGAATACTACTTGTAATAATTATGTGATATTTCAGATGATGAATTCCCGGATTTAAAAATTATCTTTACAAGGTTCATGAAAAAGATAAGTGTATCCATATTGTTGGTTTCTTACTTCGCTGTCAGCAGTGGGATCGTTGTCAATTTTCATTATTGCATGAACAGGCTTGCTTCTACCGAGTTCTTCGCAACACAAGGCAAGAAATGTGGTAAGTGCGGTATGAACATCCACAAAGGCAAAGGTTGCTGTCATGATGAAGTAAAGGTCATCAAGATGGGAGGTGATCAGAAAGTAACTGCCGCTGTCAATTATGACTTCGCATCTTTAGCTACTGATGCTATTCTTCCTTCAGCATTTATTACTACCTCATTCTATAACACTCCTGTCTCAAATAACTATAACAATCATTCGCCTCCCTTACGAACGGGACAGGATATTTACATACAAAATTGCGTTTTCAGAATTTGATACCAGCTTGCTGGTCATTAAATAGCTAATAGCTATTAGCTTTCTTCACTTATTTATTAATTTCAAATTATTTCAAATGAAAACGTTTCAATTTTTTTCATTCTTCGCCATCTTGATGGCATTCTCCACAATTTCTTTTGCCCAATTAAAAACAGAAACGATTCCTGTTTCCGGCAACTGCGGTACCTGCAAGACAAACATTGAAAAGGCTGCAAAAAAAGCCGGCGCTACAAAGGCTGACTGGGACATGGAAACGAAAGTGCTCACCGTTAGTTACAATAGTTCTACAACTGATGATGCAAAGATCCAACAGGAAATTGCTGCAGTAGGGTATGATACCCGTGACGTAAAGGCTTCCGATGCGTCTTACGATAAGCTTCACACTTGCTGCAAATACGAGCGGTCAGGTTCCAGTCAAAAAATGTCCTGCTGTGACAGTGCCAAATGCGAAAAGAAAGACGGCAAATGCACAGGCACAGGCGATTGTAAGGATATGGGTTGCTGTAAAAATGGGACTTGCACAAAGAAATCCTGATTCGTAAATTTAAAGTCAGTTGTATGAAAAAAACAGCCATTATATTGCTGTTGGTGCTGGCCGGGTTTATATCGCAGGCCCAGTTGACCAAAGCATCTTTACAGGCCAGTGGACTGACCTGTTCGATGTGCAATAATGCCATTTATAAAGCGTTGAAGACTTTGCCATTCGTCGCATCCGTGGAGTCAAATATTAAAGACGCATCTTTTGTCATCCTGTTCAAAGAAAATGTGGCGGTTGATATTGATGCTATTAAGAATGCAGTGGAAAATGCGGGCTTTTCAGTAGCCAGTTTTACATTGACAGGAAAGTTTGATCACGTTGCGATCGGTAATGATAAACATGTGGTGGTCGACGGTCGTCATTTTCATTTCCTGAAAGTAGCCGACCAGGAACTTAACGGTTCACAAACGATCACGGTAGTCGACAAGGATTTTTTAACGATGAAAAATTTTAAAAAATTCAGCGCCGCTACTAAAATGACATGTATACAGACAGGCAAAGCAGGTACTTGTTGTGAAAAGGAAAATGGTGTGGATGCAAACACAAGAATCTATCACGTAACGATTTAATTATTTATCGATCCTGGATCCCGGACTTGATCCGGGACTTCCCGATCAAGTTTGGGGTCCGGGATCATTTAAAAAAACTCTATGATCAACCTTCAGAAACTTTTTTTAGTAACGGTTTTTGCTATTTCATTTGCTACGGTCTCGCAGGCACAGGTTCATTACGGACAACAAGCGTATGAAATTTCCTTACCATCGATGAATGGAGATACAGTGAAACTTTCTTCGTTGAGAGGCAAAGTGGTATTGGTAGATTTCTGGGCATCCTGGTGCGGACCGTGTCGTATGTCGAATAAGAAACTGGTAAAATTTTATCCTAAATATAAAGACAAGGGTTTTGAGATACTCAGTGTATCACTCGATAAAGAATCTGCTGATTGGAAAAAAGCAGTACAACAGGATAAAATAAAATGGTTGCAGGTAAATGATAACGGTGGTTGGGATGCCAGAACTGGTGCTCAATGGAACATTTACCAGATACCTACTTCTTACCTGATAGACAAAGACGGCAAAGTAGTAGCCATGGACCTCGAAGGCAAGGATCTTGAAAAAGCGCTGAAGGAGCTGTTAGGATCATAGACCGGATTTCCAACATGAAAAAATATTGTACGTTCTTTCTCCTGTTGCTGGGATGCTCACGCATGCAGGCACAGGAACTATATGTATTCACTGAACCGGCTTCTAATATGCCGGCTAATTCTATCAGCGTTAAACTGACCGGGCATTTTGTAACCAACGATAATATCTATAGTCGTTTTTCTCAACGATACATGCCGGAGATCATGTTTGGGATCAGTAAGAAATTAATGATCCATATTTTCGGAACAGCTGGTGATATGCACACGAATGATTTCAAGATTGAATCAGGAGGGGTGTATGTGAAATATCGGTTTCTTTCAAACGATGATATCCATCGTCATTTCAGGATGGCTGTTTTCGCAGATGCATCTACTACCAAAGCTCCCTTTCATTATGATGATATTAGCCTGATGGGAGATAAGAGCGGAGTAGAAGCTGGACTTATTGCTACACAGTTATTGGGTAAATTGGCTGTCTCGGCTACGGTCAGTCATACCCAGGTGCTGGATAAATCACGTACAAATGAAGTGATCTATATTCCTGAGAGAAGTTATCAGTCGATGAACTATGCGTTGTCGGCGGGTTATTTATTGTTTCCCCGCAACTATACCAATTTCAAACAGACCAATATGAATTTGTATACCGAATTGCTGGCGCAACAAACGCTGGACAGAAAGAAACATTATATCGATATGGCGCCGGCAGTGCAATTTATTCTCAATAGTATTTCCAAACTCAATATTGGTTACCGTTTCCAGCTGGCAGGTAATATGGAGCGGACGTCACACGACAGTTGGTTGGTCAGCTATGAATACACTTTTCTGAATGTATTAAAAAAGAAATGAGATGGAGATCAGTATTAAAAACATGGTGTGCGATCGGTGCATCAGAAGTGTAGAGAATATTTTTAAATCAGCAGGTATTGCTACTAAGGAAACAATATTGGGAAAAGTAACGACTACTGAACCAGTATCACCGGAAAAAATGCAATCGCTAAGAACAGCATTGGAAGCAGAAGGGTTCGAGGTCATCGATGATCAACGGGTGAAGCTGGTAGAGAATATCAAGAAACTGATCATCGGGTTGGTGCACTACACTGACATGGATGAAATGAAACAGAATCTATCGGGTTACCTCGGCGCTCAATTACATAAAGACTATACTTATCTCAGCAACTTATTTTCATCAATAGAAAATACTACGATCGAGCAATATTTTATCCAGCAAAAAATAGAAAAGGTAAAAGAATGGCTGGTCTACGATGAGCTGACGTTAAGTGAAATAGCTTTTAAGCTTAGCTATAGCAGTGTAGCACATTTATCTACCCAATTCAAAAAGATAACCGGCTTTACGCCCAGCCAGTTCAAGAAGTTAAAAGAACATAACCGAAAAAAGCTGGACGGCCTGTAAATTCTGCAACAGAAATCGCTAATTGTGTAATATCATTCGCAACCTGTTGGACGAACTTTGTGTTATAAATAAATCATTATGACACATACATACCAGGTAAATGGAATGACATGTAATGGATGCGTGAACAAGGTGAAAATCGAACTCCTGAAATTAGTTGATATACTTAAGGTAGAACTACAGCTTGATTACCCGCAAGCGACCATTACCATGAAAAAGCATATCGCAACAGATAAATTGCAGCAGGCTATTTCCAAAGCGGGTCACTATACTATTACAGATGTTGATAGCATGATGGATCATGAAGAACCAGGGGAGAATGAGAGAGATTCTTATTATCCTGTCTTTCTCATCTTTGGTTATATCGCTGGTGCTTCGTTGCTGATACAATTGGTATCGGGTCAGTTTAGTACTGTTCAATGGATGAGTCATTTCATGGCTGGATTCTTCCTGGTATTTTCTTTCTTTAAGCTGCTTAATGTAAAAGCATTCGCCGAAGGTTATCAAACCTATGATCTTGTTGCAAAGGCATTTCCGGTTTGGGGTTTTATTTACCCGTTCATTGAACTTCTGTTGGGAATATTGTTTCTTACTGGTTTTTATCCATTGGGTACAAATATTGTGGCCTTCTTCGTCATGGGAGTCAGTTCGATCGGTGTTGTCAAAAGTTTATTGAAGAAATCAAGGTTTCAATGTGCATGCTTAGGTACGATCATCAAACTGCCGTTGAGTAAGGTCACCTTATTTGAAGATCTGTTAATGGTAACCATGAGTGCCATTATGATCATTCGTTCTTTTTAATCTATCGGAAATTATGAATTAAGAACTATGAGTTATGAATGAGTCCCATATAATTCATAACTCATAATTCTTAATTCATAATTTCTTAAAATCAATTCGCGATGAGAATATATTTTTTATCAATACTGGCACTTATTCTTTCAATGAACCTTTTTGCGCAGCATGAGCATCATAATATGCCCATGAAAGAAAAGAAAGATACGATACCAGTGGATCATGATATACACGACATGAAAGGAATGGAGGGTATGGACATGAAAGATATGAATGGTATGGAAAACATGTCACACGCTTATTCACGTAACCTGCCTATGAATCGGAATGGGTCAGGTACCAGTTGGCTCCCGGATGAAAGCCCGATGTACATGTATATGACCGGTAAGAAAACCATGTGGATGTTTCATGGAAATATATTTCTACGGTATACGAATGTTGATATTTTTAATAAAGGAACCAGGGGCGCTTCCAATTTCGATGCGCCAAACTGGTTTATGGTCATGATGAATAAACCGGTTGGTAAAAGAGGATTATTCTCTGCTAATGCCATGTTCAGCCTTGATCCATTGACAGAAGGAAAGAATGGTTATCCCTTATTATTTCAATCTGGTGAAACGTATAAAGGATTACCATTAGTCGATCGGCAACATCCGCATGATCTGTTCGCAGAGTTGAGTGTTGCATATACCTATGCATTCAATAAGAATACAGATGTATTTGTGTATGTTGGGTATCCCGGTGAACCTGCTATCAGTGCACCAACCTTTATGCATCGTATTTCAGCTATGAATAATCCTGATGCACCACTCGGACATCACTGGCAGGATGCTACGCATATTACTTTTGGAACCGCTACGATCGGGTTCAGGTATAAACAATTTAAACTGGAAGGATCTTCGTTTACTGGTCGTGAGCCTGACGAGGATCGTTATGATTTCGACAAAGCACGGTTTGATAGTTATGCTTATCGTGTGTCGTATAATCCATCTAAAAACTGGGCATTGCAATTTTCGCAGGCGTTTATCAAGCAACCGGAATTACTGGAACCAGGTGTGGATGTAACGCGTAGTACAGCCTCAGTTTTATTTTCTAAAAAAATTACTGCCGATAAGCAACATGATGCTGCATTGATCTGGGGATATAATGATAAAGGAAAAGATCATCAGGAGCATTCCGTGTTAGCTGAAGATAATTATCGCTTTGGAAAGAATGCCATATATGGTCGTTATGAGTTTGTTCAAAAATCAACGGAAGAATTAGCGCTCCAATCTCAATTAGGCGATGCTACTTATAATGTACACGCATTGACGGCCGGATACAATCGGGGTATTTGGAAGAATAAAATAATCGAACTGGCAATAGGAGCGCAGGTGAGTGGATATGTCCCTGCGAAAGATCTGCGAGCTATTTATGGTGACTTACCGGTGAGCGCGCAGATTTATCTTCAGTTAAGGCCCGCTATACACAAAATGTAATACCCCCAGTTCCAAAAGGGAAGGTAAGAGACTGTAAAACAGTAGACTTTAAGAGAGTCATACTTCGTGATTCGATATTCCTTGTTCCTTGTTCGATATTCGTTTGCTCCCCTTTAGGGGCTGGGGGTATTCTGGCTTGTGATTTTTATTCCCCTAATCAGTAATAATTGTATATTCGCCTAAATTAAAATTTAGACAAGACTAAAAATATATTTAGGTATACAAAATTATCTGGTTATGAAAGTTGTTTGGAAAGGCGCGTCTATTATATTGCTATTGATCGTTGCGGGTATTTCTTGCCAGAAATTATTGCCAGCCGCAAGACCTGATGATAGTCTGCTTGATGGTCCCACAAATGGTCTGAC
>JBDTPD010000091.1:0-10067 GCA_039932855.1 Chitinophagaceae bacterium
CCTGCTGATCATTTTACTGATCATATTTTCACCATTGATCGCATATATTTCCGGTGGCATTTGCTTCACCGCTGCCCTTATTTTTTCATCAGTCAGGCGTGTAACAAATTTATCAGCCGTTTTTTTCCAACCATTTTCATCGATATTATTCAGGAAGAGGCGGTCAAAATCCTTTGCTACTTTATTCAGGTTATTAATTTTCGGAATAGTGTACTTTAATCCTTTCAGAAATGGAATTCTTCTCCTGGCTACATATTGTACTATCAATCCATCTGAATGGAAGAACGCCTGGTCACGATCACGTGGAATAGGTTCATATAGTTTACCCTGACCTGTATCAGTAGTTGCCCAGCGCCATTGATCGAAGTGCCGATCCCAATCAGCAATCAACATATCCAGCAAACGCGCCGTCAATACCGCTTCCTGGTCTACCGTGTGATCATTGTCTTCCCGCATTTTATTAAATAAAGAAAAACTACTCTTGCTATCTTGTTTTTCTGCCGGGTCTTTTCTTTCCAGCATACAAACTTTATTGGCAAACAGCGGACGATAATACCCTAATGACGGATCATCGGGGACAAAGAAAAATTCTGGCGGCGACATCAGGATGCCCGTTGTATCAGCCAGGATAGGAATGGCCAATGGCGCATATGGATGTGCAGCAGAAATCAAATCCTGAACGATATTAGAAGCAAAACTTTCCCTGAAGTTTACAGGAATAGCTTTGTCAGGATCTTTATCAATGGTACGCAATGACCATTCAATGCCATTCTTATCAGTGAGCTTTAATGATTTTGTTTGTTTACCACCACCAATGCCATCTATTTTAAACCCACCTTTCTCTTTATTGATATTGAAAACTTTCAGCTTTACGGGCGTTGACCATTCTTTGCGATAATTATTCCCGTTGAATACCCGTTGTGCCCAGGTAGGATTTTTATATAAATTACTTGCCGGTGCTACCACATAATCTTTATAGATGTAATTGGCTGTAGTAACTGTATCCTTTGCTACCGGGGGAAGTTTGCTATAATCAAGAATGTTTTGGGTAAATGCTGACTTCAATGAATCAGGCCTGGAAGGATCAAGCGTAAAGAAATTCAGTCGTACACTTTTATTCTTTAAAATATCCATGGTAGCAAATCCCAATGAACGGGCGGTAAATTCAGATTTACCACCAGGGGATACACGGTTTGTTTTTGAACCAGCTCCACTAATGACGAAGTTGTAGCTGCTATCCTTTAATAATTGTAGGGTATGTTCGTGCCCCGCTACCATGATCACATGTGGATGATCCTTTACCACACTCATGATCCGAACAATCATGTTTGTATAGTTAGGATGTTTGATATCCTGTGGTGAACCAAATATACTTCTGGCAATTGGATAGGCTGACCCAACAACGGGAAGCGGGATATACAAGTTTGATTTCATGTCGGTGAAAGGAAAGATGTGTTGCTTTAATGTAAAATAACCGCCATGAGGTCCATTGCTTTTGAATGGATGGTGAGTAGCAAGTATCACGAGTTTTTTATAATTCTTATTCAATATATCCGACAACTCATTGATCACTTCGTCTTCTGTCTTGTATTCGCAATCGGATTCAATACCGGGTTTATCAGTTTCCTGTATCCACCACTGACTATCCATCAAGACCAATACCACGTCATCGCTGATGTCGATCTCAACCGGACCGGGGCAACCTTGTTTTGGAAAAAACTGAAGTTTACCTTCTCCATATCGATCAACATAGGCTTGCTGACGTACAACAGTTTCATATCCACCTGGCGCACCATTATCCCAATCGTGATTTCCGGGAATCATATAGCCTTTTGCTTTGGTACCTGTTAGCAATGCAATCTGTGAATCAAGCGCTGCTTTAACATAGGAATAGCGGTTGTAGGTTTCATCCGGCAGACCAGCTTCGTATAAGTTATCACCGAGATAAAGAACAGTTGTCTTTTCATCCAGCTTTACATGATTACGTACAGCATCCAATACCATCGCACGGCCATTGACCAACTGACCAGCATCACCAATTAATACTATTCTTGTTCTTACAGAATCTTGTGCAGTCACAGTCAGGCAGGCAGTTACCAGTAATAGACCTATCAGCAGGTACCTCATGGATGAATTTTATGATTTGAGTAAATGAGTATATCAGCTACGCCAACTCCACCTGCTTCATTTGATATCATCATCGTTCCTGTTGGCGAAAAAGTGAGTCCTTCAGCTTGTTTAAAAAGTGAGGGATCAATAGGGTGAGCGCTCTTAAAATGTCCATCACGATCTGTGACCACGATGATTTTATTGACAGAAGAAATAATATACAACAGACTATCAGCGGGATTAATGGCTGCCGCTGAAGGTTTGAAACGTACTTTATCCTCACCTAATGATTTGGCAATATCTTTTACATCGATCGTGAAAGAAGAAGAATCTGAATATTCGTTCGTAACAGGATCGAATGAAACAGTAGTGAGCGATTTCTTTTTATCGGACTCACAATCCTTGCAGACCATGATGAGTTTCTTACGTATATCATCATAATACAAACTCTCATACTCATCTTTACTTTCAAAAGGATAAGGAATTTCTTTGGAGAAGATCCGATCGTTTTCAAATGTTACTTTAAAAATGATACCATTGCTTTCAAGAATATAAAAGGCACTATCGAGTAAAACGATATCTTCAAAATCAGCTTTAGATGTAAACTTCCAACGGTCAATTTCTTTTTCACCATTCATCCTGATCTTATACAACCAACCTTTTTCATCGCTGATAGCAAAGACAGAGGTATCCTTTGCATAATAAGCAAGACCGGATATTTCATCCAGTTCCAGTGGGAGTTTCATTTGTCGCGGTCTGTTCAGGTCATAACCTTCCGGACTCGAATAATTATTCCGATCCTGATTGCAGGATATGAAACTCAGACAAATGAAGGCAATAAGAGATAGTACACCGATACGTAGCATGGCAGTGGATAATTTTCAAAACCCTTGCCACGTATAGAAGTATTGATAAATGGGAGAATTGGAAGAAGAGAGAGATTTTGTTGGGCAAATATTTCCCCATTTTAGAATAAGAAATGAGAAACCTGCCTGCGGTAGCCAGGTTTCTCATTCTTAATAGCGAACTACGACATTAATGTCTGCACCCGAATATGGGATATTTACATAAAATACCCCTGCTTCATTATAATAATATCCAATTTGATCATTGGCTGGATAGGATGTTAATAATGTCAATGGTTTATTATTCTGAAGAATGCTGGTTGGTTTGGCAATACCATTAATGGCTAATAGTAAATGATCGATACGGGTTTTATATCCGGCTTTGGGTGTTGATGAATGAATTGCCAGTTGATTGGATGTGGTATTCATGTTTACAGCCAGCAAACTGAAAGCGCCTGATTGATAATCGAGACTTTGCCCATCATCTTCATACACATTGAACGATCCATTGCCAGCATAGAGTTGTAATGTCAATGCAGTTAATGGCTTTTCATCTGTATACTTCATGAACGGTTGCATAGGAACGATACCACCGGCCTTAATATAGACTGGTAATACATCTGTGGCAGCGACTACATTCAGGTATTTCTTCCCATCGATCTTCTTACCTGTCCAGTAGTCATACCATATCCCTTCGGGAAAATAAATCGTTCTTGTTACCGCACCTTTGGTAGTAACAGGGCAAACCATCATGTTATCACCGAGCATGTACTGATCACTGATAGTATAGGTGTTTGGATCATCCTGGTAATGCAGCACGAGTGAGCGCATGATAGGCAAACCGGTTTTGTATTGTTGGTAAGCAGTACTATATAAATAAGGTAAGAGACAGGAACGAAGCGAATCATATTTTTTAAAATTGCGGAACGCTTCATCACCGTAGGCCCATGGTTCTTTATATCCTGGATGATCCATTCCAAATACCATTGCGAGCGGGCCCAACATACCAAACTGGCACCAGCGCATATATAATTCCGGATCGGCAAGATGTTCAAAGCCTCCCATACAGTTTGTCCAGTAGCCAACACCTGACATACCTACATTCAACCCTGCCTTGATCACCGGTTCAAAGTATTGCCATTCACTCGGCCAATCGCCTGCAAAGATGAACGGGTAACGTTGTATACCAGCATAGCCCTCACGCGTATGATTCAATCCACGAATGCCATTATAGGATTGAAATTTTTCGTATGGCGCTTTTGCATAGGCTAATGGAAAAATATTATGCAGCCTGGCAATGTCTTTACCTGTTGGACCTACCTTGTCGCTTTCATTAGCTAAGGCACCGAATGCACTGCCTTCATCTGTTTTTAAAAATTTCGCGCCAATAGCTCCGACACGCATTACGCCATGCTTCCACCAAAAATCAACGGAGGCTGAATCAAAAAAATTGACAAAATCCCCGGGGTTATCTTTTTCAGGATAAGTATATCCAAGTTTTTGCGCCGTATCCAATAGCTGAATAAAATTTCCATTATCAAAGCGCGGCCGAAGATGAAGTCCTACCATTTTATAATTCATCTTGTATAAACTATCAAACATTCCTTTTGGATCCTTGAATGTTTCGCGCCATTCAAAGGACGTTGCGCCTTTGCCGCCTTTTTTCCCAAAAGTGCGCCAGGTAGAATCGAGCCAGAGTATATCAACATAGATACCCATTTCTCTCAGCTTCCTGGCAAGGTTAATGACATATTGATCAGAAGTAAATTGTTCATATCCCCAGGTACCGCCGGAGTAAGTGCCCATATGTAAGCCTAATGCAAACTTTGGCAACAATGGTGAGCGACCCGTAACCAAAGTATATTGTTCGAGAACAGCCGGCAGTTTAGGACCATAAATAAAATAATAATCGAGCTCACCGCCGTCAGCGCGAAAACTATATTCATCATTTTTTGCAGCGCCCATATCCCAGGTAGTTGGATAGGCATTGTGAAAAAAAATACCATAGCCTTTTGTACTCATGAAAAAAGGAATGGGGCAATAGTTTGCCTGTAATACATCGTATGCACCGATGATATGCGGTAATCCTTTTCCTCTGCCAACATTTAATTGTACTTGTTTATTTCGCTGATCGATGAAATCCATGCGTTCACCGAAACCAAAGAAGTGTTCATCGGGTTGCATTCTTTTGGTGCAGCCTGTTGTGTCGTTTCTTTTATAATTACCAGCGGCATCGGCGGATAATAATTTTCCACTTGTTGTATATACTTCAATACGAAAAGGAGATTTAAAAACTTTTACCTGGAGATCGGTGGTGGTTAAAAGAAATTGATCGGCTTTTTCAGTCGCCGTGACTTTTACCGGCGACCAATCGTATTTAATGACCATCCATGGTTCTTTGTCTTCAAACTTACCGGACCAGCTGCTTCGTACGCGAAACATGGAAGAGGTACAGAATTCAATCGTTGTCTTACCGGATTTATTGGTAAAAGAAAAACTGTTGTCTTTTTTGGTAAATCCTGATTGGTAATTGCCGATTGGTTGTTGGGCCGTCGCAAAAAGATTTATAAACAATAATAGCGAAAATATATAGCGCATATGAGAATATTATGAAAAATTGGTTTCACGCAAAGGTGCAAAGTCTCGCAAAGAATACAAGAGCTCTTTGCGTCTTTGCGAATTTTAGCGTCTTTGCGTGAAACAAGCTGATATAATGAATTTGATTTGAATAAATTTACTCTCCTACCAGCAACGGCCAATCAGGATTTGCTACATGCGCCTCCTTCATTTGTTTTTCTATTTTCCGAACGATCTGCCGATGCTTTGAAGCAATGTCATTCTGTTCCGATGGATCTTTGTGAAGATCGTATAACTCGAGCTTCGCTTCTTTGTTTTTACTAACTCCGAGTTTTACTCCTTTCCATTTTTTCCATAACACAGCCTGTCTTCCATCATTCTCATGAAATTCCCAATATAAATATTTATGTGATGATTGCTTCTTTCCCAATAAAACTGGCACAAATGAAATACCATCGATATTCTGTGTAACAGGAATACCGGCTAGTTCCAGGAAACTTGGATACATATCCCAGAATGCACCAATGGTTTTGGAAACACCGGGCTTGATCGTTCCGGGCCAGTAAGCAATGAATGGTTCACGAATGCCCCCTTCATACAAATCTCTTTTTATTCCTCTGAATATTCCACTGCTATTAAAAAATTCCGGGTCGCCGCCATTTTCGCGATGCGGGCCATTGTCACTGGTAAAAATTACCAATGTGTTGTCTGCAATGCCTTGTTTCTCCAATGAATTAACGATCTCTTGTACATACCGATCTATCCGGTCAACCATCGTTGCATAAGCCGCATGCGGATATGGTTCGAAACGATGTACCTCTCCATCATTCTTTACTTTTTCCGGCAACGGCGGTTCATTGAATTTTTTGACATAATAATTATAAACGCTGTCGTGCGGAGAGATCACATCACCATGTGGTAATGTATAAGGTAAGTATAGAAAGAAAGGTTTATCGTGCGGACCATTCAGAAAATGCATGGCTTGCTGCTGAATATAATCGGCAGAGTAAACGGCATTAGCAGTTTTATTTTCAGGAAAATCGATACGCTCATGATTGTTCCATAAATGATCGGGATAATAATTATGTGCAAGTGTTTGGCAATTGTATCCAACAAACTGATCGAATCCTTTTTTAGCCGGATCACCGCTGGTAGTAATAAAACCAAGTCCCCATTTACCAAATGCGCCGGTGGTATAACCGTTTTGTTCAAGAATGTTGGCAAAGGTGATAGCAGAATCGGGCAAAGGATATTGTCCCTCTGGTTTTGTGCCTTTGTTACCGCGTACTGCTGTGTGCCCTGTGTGTAATCCGGTCAATAGACTGGCGCGGGAGGGAGCGCAGACGGCAGTGCCTGCATAGAACTGTGTAAATTTTTTTCCTTTGGCAGCGAGTTGATCGATATGCGGTGTTTCAATTTTTTGCTGACCGTAGCAGCCAACGTCTCCGTAGCCGAGATCATCGGCGAGGATGAAGATGATGTTGGGTTGTTTTGTTGTTTGCGCTATTACATCTTTTGAGAAAAGACCAATAACCAATGCAAGAAATAAATATTTATAGAAGATAGAACGCATATTATTTAGAATCAATTTTGTTTTCCACGGATGCACGGATATCGCCTTCGGCGATTTCTTATCCGTGCATCGTGGCAAAAATTTATTTACCTATTTGACATCCTGATATATTTCCACTTCAATCAAACTAAGTCTTCCTTTTTCATTCGCATCATCCCTGGCTACACCATCATCTAATTTCTTACCATTTACTTCCGCCATTGAGATTGTGGCTTTCCCTTTTATGGCAGAAGCTAATTCTATTCTTACTTTCTTGCCTTTGATTGGTTTACAGATTGCATTGAAATAACCAAGACTTCTTTGCGTAGTATCAGCAAATACTTCTCTACCATCTACCAAAATACGCAATGGATATGTTCTTGACCGGAAATTATTCAACTTCATGTTTACTTGATTCACTACAGCTGGCTTATCCAATTCATATTCGATCCAGGCTGTTGACAATTTTCCATCATTGTACCAATCCGTCATTTCATTATCATCATAGCTTTTATACGCGCTGTCAGCATGGGCACCGGCATTGACAGCAATAACAGTCAGAGCCACTCTTGAAACTTTAAAGGAAGGAGTTGCTGGTGCTGGACCACGTTTCAAAGATGACAACATTCCATCTGATGGCAATATTGTGCTTAATCCATCCAGTTGCGGTGCATCTACTGTTTGAAATAAAATTGTATCTCCTTTTAATCCATCCGCCGCAGTGATCAGCATAACTTTCCCTGCTTGTGTAGTACTGCGCAATAAAACACGATTGACACCGCACTCAACCGGAAGATCGGTCGATAAAATATAATTGTCAGGGCCCTGCGCCATTCCTCCGCGCCATTCAGCATTGCCTGATAAATTAAAATGAACAAGATTTAACGCAGTAGGACAACGATGTCCCTGCTGATCCACTACTTCTACCTGTACCAATGCCAGATCATGTCCATCTGCATGGAAAAATCCGGGATGCTGAATATTTGATAACTGTAATTTATAAGGCGTGCCGGCTGTTTCGATCTTTGTATCACAAATCTGTTTTCCGGTTTTATCATATCCTATTGCCCTGATCGTTCCCTTTTGCCAATGTATATTTTTAAATGTATACAGGAAGCGATTGCTCTGTGTACCATATCCCATCGATTTATTGTTGACAAACAACTGAACTTTATCAGCAGCGGAAACAACAAAGATGTCTTTGGTAACAGTCGATTCATAGTTCCAGTGACCAATAATATGAATTCCCCTTTTTTCTACATCCACCCATCCATCCCACATTATTTGATTGGCATAATAATTTTCTTTCTTTATTCTTAACGCATCTACTTCACCACTTCTTCTGAAGTTTTCTGCACCGCGATGATGCGTATTTGTTTCTGCAAAAACGATATTGACTCCACCTGAACTAACACGCTTACCTGTACCCGGTCTTTCTTTCCAATACTCATACCAGCGTTTCACATTCTCAGTAGCATGGCTTTCCTGGTTACGGTTATAGTCACTTGCATCCTGCCCTTTGTATTGCGGACCGTCGCCATCTTTGTGATAAGGAGCTGTATAATCATCCCAATATTTTCGCAGGCCCTCATCACGCGAAAATTCCATGGCCCAAAGTGGTTTACCAGCGCTTTTATTAATGTATAGCATTTCACCACCGTACTCTGCTACTTTACTGTCCAGCATTTCGCGTGAACCAATTGCTCTTCCTCCGTGCGGATCATATTCGTCACGAATATCCTTCATCTCCTGCATGTGCTGTTCACTGATATTCTCATTACCACATTCGTAAAAAATAATACTTGGATTGTTGCGGTTATAAATGATCGCATCGCGCATGACAGCTTTGCGTTGTTGCCAGCGGATACCCTCAATGTCTTTTTCCGCGTCACCAGCAGGCATGGCTTCTATGAGTCCTACCCTATCACAACTTTCTATATCCTGTTTCCATGGAGTGATATGCATCCAGCGGACAAGATTTCCATTACCTTCTACGATCAACCCATTGCTATAATCACTCATCCACGCTGGCACACTGAGCCCGATAGCCGGCCATTCATTGGAAGTTCGTTGTGCATATCCATGCACCTGCATGACACGATCATTTAAATAGAACATGCCATCCCTGAATGTTGTTTTACGAAAACCGGTACGGATACTTACAATATCTGCAGGATGATCAGTTGCTTTTATTTCAATCTGTACCGTATATAAATATCCATATCCCCAGCTCCAGAAATGTAAACCAATCAATAAGGAAGAAGCAGTGACCGTCTTTAACTCGCCGGGCTGAATAGTGATTGGTGTTATTGAAAATATTTTGACCAGTTGACCATTGATATCTTTTACCGTGACCTGGTAAGAAAATGTTTGAGGTGTATCAAATTCATTTTTAACCTGCGAAGAAGCGACGATCATTGCGGAGCCTTTAGCAATATCGAAATCTGTTGCATACACATACTGACCGGTTGTACCAAGACTATTGAATAATGGTAACGCCTGGTATAATTTATCGGTAATGTGCAGATAAACATTCTTGGAAAGGCCGCCATAATTAGCATTGAAATTCTTATCGATCCATTGAAACTTAGTATTGGTAGCTTTCTCTTTGTATTCCCAACTGTTGTCGGTACGAACAGCGATCACATTATCCCCTGATTGAAGAAAGGAAGTAATATCAAAACCAAAAGCCATGACCCCGTTTTCATGAAGGCCCACTCTTTTTCCATTGATATAAATTTCTGCTGCCTGCCGAACGCCTTCAAATTCGATAAAGACTTTTTTGTTGGCAGTAGTGGGTAGTTTGAAATGTTTGCGGTACCAGGCGATGCCGGTGCTTAGGTCAGCAATGTCTTTTTTGAAAGCATCGTTTTCGTTCCAGGCATAAGGAAGAGTAACTGACTTCCAGTTGGCATCGTTGAAAGTTGCTTGCGAGGCGAGGGAATCATCGCCAACTAAAACTTTCCAGGAGGAGTTGAAATTAT
>JBDTPD010000092.1:0-10036 GCA_039932855.1 Chitinophagaceae bacterium
TCTGCTGGCATTACTTGGATGGAATGATGGTACGGAACAGGAAATTTTTACCAAAGAAGAAATGATCGAAAAATTTTCTCTCGACCGCGTACATAGTGGCGGAGCAAAATTTGATTATGAGAAAGCAAAGTGGTTCAATCATGAGTGGATAAAGAAGTTGAATGTTGAAAGTTTAAGGTTGAATGTTAAGAGCTTTCTATCAGAAAAAGGTATCACAGTAACTGACGATGCTGTTTTAGATAAAGTAATTGCGCTGGTAAAAGACCGTTGTACGTTATTGCCTGATTTTTATGAGCACTCGCATTTCTTTTTCAAAGCACCGGTAGAAATTGATACGGCTTCTATTCTTCCAAAATGGAATGAGGCAAAAAAATTATTCTTTAATGAACTGATCCGCACTTACGAATTGACAACGATATGGAATGCGGGAGAGATTGAACGTGCCTTAAAAGAAATGGCAGCGATTAACCAGATCAAGCCAGGCGAATTGATGTTACCATTCCGCATTATGCTGGTAGGTGGGAAGTTTGGTCCGGGCGTATTTGAGATTGCGGAAATATTAGGAAAAGAGGAAACAGTTGCCCGCATCGCAACAACACTGTCACGATTATCTTAGCTTTATCATATGAAAAGACCTATCCGGGTTTTAGTTGCCAAAGTAGGATTGGATGGCCATGATCGTGGTGCCAAAGTGATTGCTACTGCACTCCGCGATGCCGGCATGGAAGTAATTTATACAGGCTTGCGCCAGACTCCTGAAATGGTTGTCAATGCTGCACTGCAGGAAGATGTCGATGCGATCGGTATCAGCATACTCAGTGGTGCTCACATGACCGTGTTTCCAAAAGTAATAGGGATGATGAAAGAAAAAGGAATGAATGATGTATTGCTTACCGGTGGTGGTATCATTCCTGAAGAAGATATGAAAACATTGTACGGGTCAGGTGTAGGAAAATTATTTGCCCCTGGTACGCCGACTGCTGAAATTGCCGGATACATTTCGGAATGGGTGAGTACGCATCGTGAGTTCTGAATGTTGAAAGTTGAAGGGCCTGCCTGCCGTAGGCAGGTTGAAAGTTGAATAGGAAAAGTCTGACAACAGCATCTTCTTTTTAACCTGCCTACGGCAGGCAGGCCCTTAAACCCTTAAAAATCGTAGCTTACATCAGGTATGACTTTTGAGGAGTATAGAATCATCGTCAATCATCACTTAATTTTTTAAAATACTAATATGAAAAAAGCGATTGTCATCGGAGCCTGCTTGATGTCTGTGTTGCTTTCAATAAGCATCGTATGGACATCCTGTTCAGACAGCAAAGCCCAGCAAACATCCAATAAAAATGTAGCTATGGCTATGCTTGCCGGCACTAAAAGCGATACAACAGTAGAAGGAATGGCGAAATTCACTCAGCAAAAGAATGGTAAAGTGAAAATGGACTTTTGGGTTTCTATTCCTGCAATGGCTGGACATACTGTAGCTGTGCATATTCATGAACATGGTGATTGTGGTGGCGCTGGTAAAGATGCAGGCGGCCATTGGAACCCTACCGGGAAAAAACATGGCAGATGGGGATCAGCAGAATTTCATTCCGGTGATATCGGCAATATAGAACTCAATGCAAATGGTGGTGGAAAGCTGACATTGGAAACAGATCTATGGAGCATCGGTGGTGATGCAAATACAAATATTCTCGACAAATCAATTATCATACATAGCGGCATAGATGATTATACTTCTCAACCAGCAGGTAATGCAGGGACGAGGATTGGTTGTGGAGTGATAAAGAATAAATAAGCTATTAGCGGTTAGTCATTAGCTATTAGTTCCTTCGGAAGAATCATTAACTATCATACTATAGCTAATGGCTAACAGCTTTCCCTAAAATCTAATTCATGTATCAGACTCTCCTCACGTCGATAGAAGACGGCATTTTTACTATTACTATTAACCGGCCAGATAAACTGAATGCACTGAACCAGGCTGTTTTTTCAGAATTGAATAAGGCACTGGATGAAGTGTATACCAATAAAGAAATTAAATCTGCTAATATTACTGGCGCAGGACCAAAAGCATTTGTAGCTGGTGCAGATATCAGTGAGTTTTCATCACTGACACGGGATGAAGCAAAGGATCTTTCACGTCGCGGACAGGATACTTTCTTTCGTATAGAAAATTCGCCTAAACCTATTATTGCTGCAGTCAATGGTTTTGCGTTGGGCGGTGGTTGCGAATTGGCAATGTCCTGTCATTTCAGAATTGCGTCCGAAAATGCAAAGTTTGGACAGCCGGAAGTGAACCTGGGATTGATACCCGGATATGGAGGTACGCAACGATTGACGCAACTGATCGGCAAAGGAAGAGCGATTGAATTATTGATCTCTGCAAATATGATCGATGCGGCTACTGCATTACAATATGGATTGGTTAATTACGTAGTACCGGCAGCAGAATTAGCGACGAAAGCAAAAACCATCCTGCAAACAATTAATACAAAAGCTCCATTAGCAGTAGCTGGCTGTATCAAGTGTGCGAATGTCAGCCTGCACACCAGCGGCAATGAAGGTTATTTATTAGAAGCTGATGAATTCGCTGCCTCGTTTGATACCGCTGACAGAAAAGAAGGAGCAGCAGCCTTCCTGGAAAAAAGAAAAGCTGACTTCAAAGGAAACTAATTTTTTTTGGCCACAGAGATTAAGAGAACCACAGAAAACAGTCCTCAGTTAGCAGTCAGCACTTCAAGTTTGTAACCTGATCTATTGATCACATACTAATTTTCTGTGGCCCTCTTAATCTCTGTGGCTCTCTGTGGCCAAAATGAAAATCAAACGTCATCTAAGCAATCAGAATATGTAATCTTTAGTTTTTCTTCTCTACCAGTTTCTGATCGATATTATAGGCTTCAATGCTATTAAGAAAAACGGGATTATTCTCATCCCAGTAAGCTGACTCTACCCAACATCTTATACTGGTAGCTTTCAGTGCAGGGAATGTAATGATCCGTTTATGTCCGACTGTGGTCAATACAAATTCTTTCACTCCTTCATGTCCATTTTTTAAAAGCACAGCCAATTGTGCACAGTGCTGTCCCCTTGGAAGAAATTCCTTTACTACAATACAATTAATCGTTTCCTGCTTTTTAAAATCTATTTCTACAATATGATAGCCGGAGAAAATACCATAGGTATTATCATTATGATCGTTGTAAGGAGATTTTTCTTTGAAACCATCACGAAGTCCTGTTAGCATAACATCATTCCTGAAACTCTGATCACGCAATTTTTCAAATCCGACCAATGCCGCTGAATCATGTTCATTGATCAATCCTCTCCTATCCGGAGGTACATTCAATAGCAGGTTTGCACCACGTCCTACTGACTTCAGGTACAGTTCAAATAATTGTTCAGGAGTTTTTACTTTATCATCTTCATCAGCATGATAGAACCAACCGGGACGAATGCTTACATCACACTCCGCCGGTATCCATTTACTTCCATAGCGGTTTCCGCTATTCAGTGTGTCTGTTGGCGGCGCACCCTGTCCCCGCATAAATCCTGCTGTATCCAGGTAGTTCCAATTCGTTTCTCCTGCAATACCATTTTCATTACCTACCCATCGGATATCAGGACCAATATCACTGAAGATGACGGTGGATGGAGATAGCTTTCTCACAGTGCTTTCAAATCTTTTCCAATCATACACCTGCTTCTTTCCATTCGGACCTTCACCATTGGCGCCATCCCACCACAGCTCCCATATAGGTCCATAATTGGTAAAAATTTCTTTCATCATACTTACAAACACATCATTGTATTTGTCTGTCCCGTAATCAGGATGATTGCGATCCCAGGGAGAAATATATACGCCGAATTTCAATCCATACTCTTTGCACGCCTCAGATAGTTCTTTCAATACATCACCGGTACCATTTTTCCATTTACTCTCCCGCACTGTATGTGTTGAATACTTGCTGGGCCATAAACAAAATCCATCGTGATGTTTGGCCGTGATGATAATTCCTTTAGCACGTGCCTGCCGGGCTATGCGGGCCCATTGACGGCAGTCGAGGTTGGAAGGATTGAAAATATTCTCAGGTTCATCTCCATGTCCCCATTCTTTATCGGTAAAAGTATTGGGACCAAAATGGACAAACAGGTAGTATTCCATATTGTGCCAGGCGAGCTGTGCCTGCGATGGCAACGGAAATTTATGTTGGGCGTGCAGGGAAAGGCTACAGGTAAGTAGTAGTATTCCGTTTATGATATATGATTTCAGATTATTCACTTATCGAAATTAGCTTTTTTGACACAGAGAGCCACAGAGATCAGTCGACAGCTGGCAGTCGGCAATCACCTCACTATTACTGTTACATATGTCATAGGTCAGCAGTAAAATCTCTGTGGTTCTCTGTGCCTTCTCTGTGGCTCTCTGTGGCCAATTTACCTTTACCTTTGCAACGCAAAAACATAAATACAGATCAATTATTTTTTATGGAATACAGAATAGAAAAGGATACAATGGGCGAAGTGAAAGTTCCCGCAGATGCCTACTATGGTGCACAAACACAACGTAGCATTGAAAATTTCAAGATTGCCCGCGATACTGATAAAATGCCAATAGAGATCATCCGTGCATTTGCTTACCTGAAGAAGGCAGCGGCATTGACAAATCTGGATGCAGGTGTTTTATCAAAAGAAAAATCTGACCTGATCGGTAAAGCCTGTGATGAAATACTGGAAGGCAAACTCGATGTTTATTTTCCACTGGTAGTGTGGCAAACCGGAAGCGGTACACAAAGCAATATGAATGTAAATGAAGTAGTCGCTTATCGTGCACATGTGATGAATGGCGGTTCATTAAATGATAAAGAGAAATTTCTTCACCCGAATGATGATGTAAATAAATCTCAATCATCCAACGATACATTTCCTACAGCGATGCACATCGCTGCTTACAAAATCCTGATTGAAAGAACGATCCCCGGTATTGAAAAATTAAGAGATACACTGGCAGCGAAGAGTAAGAAGTATATGAATGTGGTGAAGATCGGAAGAACACATTTTATGGATGCTACTCCATTGACAGTCGGACAGGAGTTCAGTGGTTATGTTTCACAATTGAATCATGGATTGAAAGCTATCAGGAATACGCTGGCGCATTTAAGTGAACTGGCATTGGGTGGTACTGCTGTTGGTACAGGAATTAATACGCCGGTAAATTATTCAGAGAATGTAGCAAAGCATATTGCCAAACTTACCGGCTTACCTTTTATAACGGCAGAAAATAAATTTGAAGCGTTGGCGGCTCATGATGCGATAGTAGAATCACATGGGGCTTTGAAAACAGTAGCGGTGAGCCTGATGAAAATTGCAAATGATATCCGTATGCTTTCCAGCGGACCAAGGAGTGGTATCGGTGAATTATATATTCCGGATAATGAACCAGGCTCTTCTATCATGCCTGGCAAAGTAAATCCTACACAGTGCGAAGCGCTGACAATGATAGCAGCCCAGGTATTGGGGAATGATGTAACAATTAATATTGGTGGGGCAACAGGACATTTTGAATTAAATGTATTCAAACCGGTAATGATCTATAATTTTTTACACAGTGCAAGATTGATCGGCGATGGTTGTGTCAGTTTCAATGATAAGTGTGCAGAAGGTATTGAACCTATTGAAGCGAATATTAAAAAGCATGTTGACAATTCATTGATGCTTGTCACAGCATTGAATACAAAGATCGGTTATTACAAAGCTGCTGAGATTGCACAGACAGCACATAAAGAAGGAACGACGTTGAAAGAAATGGCGGTAAAACTGGGATATGTTACACCTGCTGAGTTTGATGAGTGGGTTATTCCTGCGAGTATGGTTGGAAAGATCTAAGAATCGGAATTATGAGTTATGAATTATGAATGTGGCATGACATTCATAATTCATAACTCATAATTCCTTTAGATTTCCTTTCTCATTCCTTATTCCTCATTTCTTATTTCTTATTTCTCATTTTCCAAGACATTCATCCTCAATGAATGCTCGTAATTCTACGTTTGTAAATCCTTCATTCTTGAGGTTTTTCCTGTTCAGGATTATGATTTTTAAGAGAAAGAGTATATTTTAACTGTTCGAATCGTGTGAATCAAATCATTTAAATCCGTATACCATGAAAGGTCTCGCAAAAAATCCTATTTACTTTTCTGCCTATCCGTTAAAGGCTATCAAATCAGCAGAAGCTGAAACTCCCAAGTCTTCTCAATCACCTTATTTAAGATCGATCTTATCTGCTGGCAGATCAAAAAGCACTAACCGTGTTAGAGTGTTTCCGATGGTCAATCCTTATAAAAATCCTTATAAGGAAGAAGTACCTGCGGCACCAATTCGTTTAAGTTCCGTAAATAAACTGCCGGAAGACATTGAACTCACTGAAAAAAAGTGGTTTCATAACTACGAGTAAACACATTAACGAAATAAAAAAAACCATAGTTTCCGATAAGGGAATTATGGTTTTTTCAGTTACAGAACTCCCCATTTTTTCCCTCCAATTATAATTTTTTCTAAAGTGATTTTAAAAAAATTTATAATAAAGAGTCAACTGGCTTATTTTCAATGATTTGACAAGAAACCTTGCTCCGTAATTTTCTCTTACTAAGGGCAATTATCCGCACTTACTATCCGTTAATCAACCACATGATTTCCTGACAAAATACTATTGTATGCAGGTAGGGTTTTATTTAGTTTAGTACAATGAAATCCGTTTTCGGGAAACCATAATCCAATATATGAAAACAACTTTACCCTATGCTTTTGTGGGGGTACTTAAGAAAAATACGATCTGTGTTTTAGCCCTCGTGGTTCTATTATTTCTTTCCCAGACCTTGTCCGCACAGCCTACTGTGACGACAGGTAAAAGTTATATCAACTTAACAAGACCCAATGGCGGTACCTTCTTCCCTGGTGATACAATTGAAGTAAGAGCAACGATCGCTGTTAGCGGTGGTGATAACTCTTCTTCTGCTAACCGGGTTAATTCCATTCGCTATAATGATACACTCAACCTGGCCAAGCTAGCTTATATCCCCAATTCACTGAATATTCTTAATAACGAGGGACGCGCACAACGTGCCACACCTTATACGGAAGCATCTGATAATGATTCGGCGCATTATGATCCTGTAACCGGCCGTTTACGTTTTAATATCGGTAACGGTGCAGGTAAAGCTGATTTGCCAACACAGGGCATTTCTATTACTAATGCAGGAAGTATGTGGGGTGCTTTATTTCCTACCTTCTACAAGGGTACCTGTATCAGAATGTATGTGTACAGGGTAAAAATATTAACGGCTGCCGCTGTTGTAAATATAGATACAACGATCCGTCTTAGCGCCGGCAACTTTAGATACAGAATAGGTAATAGTGTAACTGATGTTGTATCGAATTTTTCTCCCTACTTAATAAAAATATCCCCCGACTTTGGATTGTGTAGCAACGCCATTGGTGCAAACGCATTGATTTCGGAAAGCGGCGGTACATTCGGAAGTGGTCATAACAGAAACAGAACTACTACTTCAGCATTGGTGCCTTTACCGTATACCAGGAAAATGTTTAGCAGTAATACACCGAATGATAACTTCTATGGAATAGCAAATAATACCAGCGGTACATGGGGCTTTAATAACGATATTTCGCAGAACAATCCTATACGTGTATTCAATGTATGGGAAATCACAGGTGACCATACCGGTGCTGCGAGTCTGACATCTGGTAATCCGCCGACCGATACAACTATTGCAGGTTCGATCGGAGGATACGCATTGATCATTAATGCGAGTTATGAAACCAACTATGCATTTTCTCAAACGATCACTAGCCTGTGCGAGAATACTTATTACGAATTCTCTGCGTGGTTCAAAAATATTTGCCGCCGGTGCAGTTGCGACTCATCCGGAACTGGTGCTAACCAAGCTGGGTACAAGCCCGGAACAATCAATCCCGTATTCGGGACACCTGACTCTTCCGGTGTAAGACCAAACCTTACTTTTAAAATTGACAGTTTTGATTATTATACCACCGGTAACATGCCATTCTCAAAAGAATGGGTAAAGAAAGGTTTTATCTATCGTACCCATCCGGGTCAAACTTCTTTTACCATCACCATTCGTAACAATGCGCCTGGTGGCGGTGGTAATGACTGGGCGATTGATGATATTGGTGTTGCTACCTGTTTACCAAACATGAAGTATTCACCTTCGCTGACGCCTAACGTATGTAATAATAATGCATTGACCATTTATGATACGGTACGTTCATTCTTTAATAACTACGTTTATTATCAATGGCAACGCAGTACAGATGGTGGTACTACCTGGGTGAATATAGGAGCGCCGGCTGGTCCTGTCGTTCCAACACTGGTTGGTGGCAACTGGCAGTATGTAGCTGCATATACCGTTCCGCCAACAATGACTTATCCTGGTAATGCCGGAGATAAATATCGTGTGATCGTGGCTACATCAACAACCAACCTGAGCGATGTAAACTGCCGGTCAACAGATGCTACCAATACCGTTACATTGAGCGTAACAATCTGTGGACCTATCCTGAACGTAAATATGGCTTCATACAGCGGAATGGTTGCTGATAGAAAAGCAAATCTGAAATGGACAACTACTGCCGAAGAAGAGCAGTATTATTTTGATATTGAAAAGAGTCTTGATGGTTCAAGCTTCACGGTCATCGGGACTGTCAATGGCTATAATAATTCCGGTCAAATAAATCAATACAATTTCATTGATCCAACAGAACTGTCATCGAAAGCCTTTTATCGTGTACGAATGAGAACAATTGATAACCGTAATACATATTCAAGAATACTTGAACTGTCTGCTGACACAGAACCGTTCTCCTTTTCTTCAGTAATCAATCCTTTTGCCAATACATTGTACTTTGATATCTCTTCAGTAAAAACAGGAATGGTAAAAGTTGAATTGATTGATCACTTTGGTATGCCTATCAGGAAAAAAGTAATGGATATCAGAGAAGGTGTTAATCAATTCTCTTTCGACAATACCTCCATATTACCTCCGGGTATGTATATCCTGCGGGCTCAAATGGATGGGGTAGTGATCACTAAGAAAGTGATGAAACAGGTACAGTAAGAATAAATAAATTAAGAGTTATGAATTATGAATGAGAATTACATTCATAATTCATAACTCTTAATTTTTAGTTTTAAGATACCTGCATCTCATCAGAAATTTGTGCATTTGTTTCCGAAGCAACGATCTCATCTTCCTTTACGTGTTTTTTAAAGAATCGTTTCTGGAAAATGAATAGCGTGATAACGCCGAGCGAAATAGAGGCATCAGCTATATTAAAGATGGGACTGAAAAATTCAAATTTATCGCCGCCAATAAAAGGCAGCCAGTTCGGAAATTCTGATTTGATGATCGGGAAGTACAACATGTCTACCACACTTCCATGAAGAAAAGAAGAATAGCCATGTGTAGGCGCTACAAAATGAGCAACCCCGGAATAGCTTACATAATCATGAATAGCAGGATCGAAACGTAATCCTTTATCGAAGATCATTCCATAAAACATACTATCGAGCAGGTTTCCTAATGCACCAGCATAGATGAGTGATGCACAAACAATAAATCCACGACTGTAATTGCGCTTCACTATTTTACCCAAATACCAGGTTCCGAAAATAACTGCTGCCAGACGAAACAGCGTTAATACCATCTTGCCGATTTCATTACCAAACTTCCAGCCCCATGCCATACCGGAATTTTCTATAAAATATAGCCGGAACCAACGCATGCCCATCACTTTTGTTACTTCACCGGTTGAATAACTGGTCTTGATCCATATTTTTAATGCCTGATCGGCAATGATAATAATGGCAATGAGTAGTATCGCTTTTCTGAGCTTCACTGTCTGGTATTTAGTCTACAAATATAAGGTGTTCAGTTGGCAGTCTATCAGTCAGCAGTCTATCAGTCTGCAGTCACATTCATCTATAAGAAGTTTCTATTAT
>JBDTPD010000093.1:0-9967 GCA_039932855.1 Chitinophagaceae bacterium
AGCCGGAATAAGAATCTGATCATCACCAATACGTTTATACTATGAAAAAGATAGTGATCATAGTTTGTATGATGTTGGCAATTACAATAGCTGGTTGTTCAAAAGACATGGATCAGCTGTTACTAGAGAGTCCAAAGGAAAAAAAGACAGAGCAGGTATTGACTGACAAAAAGGAAAAACCTGATCCACAACATCACTATTGTATTTCTATAATGTTAGGTTTTGAACCAGAATAGAAACCCTGATTATATTAAACCACAAATTACATTCGTATGAAAAAAGTATTATTCACGATCGCATTCCTGGGAGTTTGCATCCTGGGATTTTCACAGAAATATGCGGTGATCAATACCCGCTATATTCTTGATAAAATGCCTCAGTATACACAGGCTCAAAAGCAATTGGATGATATCGCTGCGGGCTGGCAAAGAGATATCGATGCGCAGCAGGCGGCTCTTGATAAAATGTACAAGGATTATGATGGCGAGCAGGTGATGCTGTCGGATGATCTGAAGAAAAAAAGGCAGGACCAGCTGGTGCAAAAAGAGAAAGAACTGCGCAACCTGCAACGTCAACGCTTTGGTTTTGAAGGTGATCTGTTCAAAAAAAGACAGGAGCTGATCAAACCTATACAGGACAAGGTTTACGACGCGGTACAGAAACTTTCTGTGGCCCGTGGCTATGATTTTGTACTGGATAAAAGTGAAGGAATAACCATTATCTTTGCCGACCCCAAATTAGACAAAAGTGAAGATGTGCTGAAGGAGTTGGGAATACGGAATTGATACCGGGAAATGTTAAAGAAAGTGTAACGAGCAACTTATCCCTGTAAAAAGCAATCTTTAAAATTAAAAATTGATCAAAACTCCTTGTGAGAGAAAAAAGAAAAAACGTATGAAAAAATTGAAAGCAATTGTAGTAGCGGCTTGTTTCCTGTTTGCAGGAACTGTTGCATCGGCACAAACCAAAATAGCGTACATCAGCGTTGACCAGGTAGTTGGTCTGATGCCTGCTACTGCCAGGATCGATTCATTGGTACAACAATATGGCGCAGATTCAATTCAACCTGAATATGCCCGTTTGATCACACAGTATCAGTGGAAAGATAGTGTGTACAGAGATTCTCTTCATACGCCTAAATCTGTTCGTGATCAAATAGCAAAAGAATTACCAAGCTTTATCTACCAGATCCAGAACTGGCAGCAGATCGCACAACAAGCATCAGAAGCAAAGCAAAATGAATTGCTTGCTCCTATTTACAAAGAAGTTTATGATGCTATCAAAGCAGTAGCAAAAGAAAAAGGATACTCGCATGTATTTGCCCGTGAATCTTTGATTGTAATGCCTGACGGCGACAACATATTTACATTGGTGGCTGCAAAGCTGAAAGTGAAAGTACCTCCACAGGCGGCACAACAGCCAGGCGGTATACGCTAAACGAATAGTTATAAGACATTGAAGCCCTGTCCCGCTTTTTGCGTGGCAGGGTTTTTATTTATCGGGAAGAGGTATTGCGAAAGGTATGACAGGTGAAACCATACATTTTGGTCCCGTGAGTTCGCCGCGGGAAACCATTACTTTTGTGAAATGTCATCCAGGAACCCGATTGGTATTTTTGATTCAGGATATGGCGGTCTTACCGTAATGAAAGAGATCGTTAACACGCTGCCTCAATACGATTATATCTATCTCGGAGACAATGCAAGAGCGCCTTATGGCAACCGCTCATTCGAAACAGTCTACCATTATACATTAGAATGTGTCAAATGGTTTTTCGACCAGGGATGTTCATTGGTTATTCTCGCCTGCAATACTGCTTCTGCAAAAGCACTTCGCACTATTCAGCAAAATGATTTACCGGCACTGGCTCCATCAAACAGAGTATTAGGCGTTATCCGTCCTACTTCAGAGATCATCGGTACACATTCCGAATCAAAAAGTGTAGGTATCCTGGCAACTAATGGTACTGTTTCATCAGGTTCTTACCCGATCGAAATAGAAAAATTTTTTCCCGGCATAAAAGTTTACCAGGAAGCCTGCCCGATGTGGGTGCCCTTAATTGAGAATAACGAACAAACCAGTCACGGGGCAGATTTCTTTGTCAAACAGAACCTGCACAACATTTTTGAGAAAGGAAAGGATATCGATGTCATTCTGCTTGCCTGCACACATTATCCATTGCTGAAAGAAAAAATACAGGAACACCTGCCAATCGGCGTCAAGCTGATCTCACAGGGAGAGATCGTCGCGCATAGCCTGCAGGACTACCTTGATCGCCATCCGGAGATAGAATCACGGTGTAGTAAAAGCGGCCATCGCCAGTTTTATACCACCGATGCTACCGAAGATTTTGATAATCACGCCACCACTTTTTTCGGCGAAGCCGTACAGAGCAAGCACGTTGAGCTTGCCTGAAAGCGGGTTGAAAGTTGAATGGTTTAATATAGTTTAAGGTCGCGGTATATAAGCACTGAGCAATTAGCTGATTATCAGTTAATTTATGGCACAAGGCCGTAACTTCTTTAAAAAATCTGACCGCCAACTGCCGACTGCTGACTGTATTCCCTTACCTTTGCCGTCCTTTCACAAAACAACGGGTGTGGTGACCTGTTGCGAACTTGAAACCAGGACCGCTTCTCCCGGGCCGTATTTCAAAACTGCTTTGCAAATGCAAGTGGTAAATGTGAAAAAACGAAAATATTATGAAACGTACATTTCAACCCCATCGTCGTCGTCGTAAGACCGTTCACGGATTCCGTAAACGCATGCAAACTGCTAATGGCCGTAAAGTATTAGCTAGTCGCCGTGCAAAGGGCCGTAGCAAACTGACTATTTCTGACGAGAGGAAATTAAAATAAATAATTCATCCCGGTCTGAGTGACAGGGGTTCGATAATTTTATAGCTCTGGTAACCCCGGAGCTTTTTTATTTATATTCAATCGTGGCAAAGCAATTTACGCTGGGTAAAACTGAACGGTTAAAGAGCCGGAAGATCATTGAACAATTGTTCAGCGGGGGGAAAAGTTTTGCCATTACTCCATTCCGCGTTTACTATCAGCTAGGCACATTGACGGTCTCGTCATTACAATTTGGCGCCGGCGTCAGCAGTAAGCATTTTAAAAAAGCTGTTGATAGAAACAAGATAAAAAGATTGATGCGGGAAGCATGGCGATTACAAAAAACTGCTCTTCAACAATCATTGAAAGAACAAAATCAACAGTTGCATGTTTTCTTTATTTATACCGGTCGCGAAATACCTGCGTATAAAGAAGTGTATGATAAAGTGGAAAAGAGTATTCAAAAGTTATCAGTAATGATGACGGCAAAAAAATGAAAACATTCCTTCGCATATTAAGTCTCCCTTTTATTCTCCTGATAAAAATTTATCAGAAGATCATCTCTCCCTGGTTCGGTCCTAAGTGCCGTTATACACCTACCTGTTCTCACTATGCAGTAGAAGCATTAAAGAAACATGGCGTACTGAAAGGAATGTGGTTATCTATTAAAAGAATTGCGAGGTGTCATCCGTGGGGAGGAAGCGGGTATGATCCGGTGCCATGATAAGGAAGTTAAGAATTAAGAGTTATGAATTATGAATAAGTACGCGTCATTCATAATTCATAACTCCTAATTCTTAATTACTGGCTTAACTTCCTGTCAATAGAGAACTTCCCACTACCATTAATCACCAATACGATTGCTATTATTATAAACAGTATATCGAATTCAACCCCTTCTCCTTTTTTATTCCCAAACCAATTCATGAAAAAGCCATTTGGTAAATGATCAATAAAGAACGCGCTACCCATGACAATGATCATTAATGCCGCCATGAACCTGCCACCAAAACCAATGATCAGTAACACAGCTCCGATCGATTCAATAAGAATAACAAGTGCGCCAAGAAAGTAAGGTATGCCGACATGATCAGTAAAATAATTCATCGTGCCATCCCAACCATAACCGCCAAACCAACCTAATGCTTTTTGTAAACCATGACCAAGCATTACGATACCAAGCGTCACCCGTAATAGAAACCAGCTGATGTTATTGTCTGTTTGTAATAACCTGTGTAACATAGTAGAGGTATTAGCGATTAATTACCGTAAAAGAATTGCTCCCTGATGATCTTGCCATCTTCCCAATGCTGAACAGATACCTGCACATAATTACGATCACCCCATTCTTTGTGCGTATAATCATATTCCCATTTAACGAAAGAAACATTATCACCAATAGCAACGTCCAATACTTTAGCACCGCGGAATTCAGTGATACTACCAAGAAATTCCAGCTCTCTCTCACGGTTTGCATCCTTTCCTACTGTAGGAGCACCTGCGTTTTCCTGCATTACTACATCATCGTGATAATGTTTTTCAAAAGCTTCAAGCATTTTGCCTGACAATACCAGGTTGTTGATCTCATTTAATTTTTCGTGAATGTTATTCATTTTTCGTGTTTTTAAATTTATAACACAAAGATGCTATGAACGGGCAGGCGTTTCCAATACCCTGTGGTAAGAAAAAGACTTGATCTATGTTAAGTTGTAGGTTGTAAGTATTAAGTTATAAGTATACGTGCTATAGGTAAATAGCGTAATCACTGGGTTTTAAAATTATAGGATACTTAAAACCTACAACTTAAAACTTATAACTCATTACAACTTCTTCTGATACTGACTGCGTATACGACTGAGAGATTCAGGTGTAATACCGAGAAAAGAAGCGATTTGTTTTTGAGGAATACGCTGTTCCATTTCAGGATATCGTTCGATAAAACGACAATAACGTTGATCTGCAGGCAGACTCATGTTTTCTATCAGCCGGCGCTGATGGCTGACAAATGCGCGTTGTAACATAATACGAAAATGCCTTTCAAACTTTGGCACTTTCTGCAGGAGGATATCAAACTGTGTTCTTTCAATCAATAATAATTCGGAATCTTCTAAGGCATCTATGTTTGTTAAAGAAGGCTCACCGGTAACAAGACTATACATATCACTCGTCCACCAACCCTCAATAGCAAACATTACCACATGCTCCTGACCGGAATCATCGACATAATATTGACGCAAACAACCTTTGGTAACAAAACATTCAAAGCGGCAAATATCCCCAGCCTGCACGAGGTACTGACGCTTGCGCAGTTTTTTGTATTGCAGTAAAGAAAGAAAAGTAGATTTTTCTTCTTCTGTCAATTCAGTAAAACGAGAAATATTTTGCAGAATGGTTTCGTGCATTTGTCAAATGTATAATAAAAAACCGCCCCTGTATAAAGGGGCGGTTTTACTTATCAGAAATTATATGTTAAGCAACAGCTGCTTTTTGTTTCAATGCTGCTTCATAACGTTCGCCAACTTTTTTCCAATCGAGCACGTTCCAGATTGCTTTCAGGTAATCAGGACGTTTGTTTTGATATTTCAGGTAATAAGCATGTTCCCATACATCTATACCCAATACAGGAGTGCCTTTTACTTCAGCAACATCCATCAATGGATTGTCCTGGTTAGGAGTAGATGTTACTTCCAGTTTACCATCTTTTACAATGAGCCATGCCCAGCCTGAACCAAAACGAGTGGTACCAGCTGCATTTATTTTCTCCTGGAGTGCTTCCAATGAGCCAAAAGCTTCATTGATAGCATCGCCTAATTTGCCGGAAGGTTTGCCGCCTGCATTAGGTCCGAGTATTTCCCAAAAGAAACTATGGTTCCAGTGACCACCGCCATTATTACGAACAGCGGGTGAAATAGAGCCAGCTTTAGCAACCAGTTCTTCTAATGATTTTCCTTCATTAGGAGTGCCGGCTACAGCTTTATTAAGATTATCTACATAAGCCTGGTGGTGTTTACCATGATGGATCTCCATGGTTTGTTTGTCTATATGCGGCTCCAATGCGTCGTGTGCATATGGGAGTGCTGGTAAGGTAAATGCCATAACTAAAAATTTTGCCCCCATTCCTGAACAAGTGTTGTAATGAGGAGTGAAAAATGATTTTCTATTGTAACAAATTTACAATGATCGGGTTTAAGTTTTATTATAATAAAATGAATTCTTTCCGGAAATCGGAAATGGATAGCTTATTTGCTTTGCTTTGAGGATTTGACGAACAGGCGATTGTATTTTTTGCCTTTTTCGGTAAAAGTTTCTACGACGCCTCTTGTCTCAAGATCAAGGCGAATCGAGATGGTATACCACGGAATAGAACCTTTAAAGTCAGGCAATTTTTTTCGGACAGCGCTAACAACATCATCGGTGAGTTCGGTAAATGTTTTTCCTTTGCTGCCTGTCAGGCTCTGGATAATGGCTGCTTTAACGGGTTCATAGATAGTTGAATCAAACTTGCGTTCTACTCCTGTTATTGGATGAGTAACAATGACTTTTTTGGTGGCTGTCTTTGCCATTATTATCGTTTGCTTTTAAAAAAATCCTTCATCAGTTTGGCGCAATCTTCTTTTAATACACCACGGATCAGTTCTGTTTTGGGATGAAACGGCCAGTTGGTTCCGGTTGTTTTTTTATAACCATTCTTTTCATCATCCGCACCATACACGATCTTTCCAAGTTTGCTCCAATAAATAGCGCCGGCACACATGATACAAGGCTCTACTGTTATATACAGAACAGCATCTGTCAGGTATTTACTACCAAGAGAATTAAAAGCAGAGGTAAGAGCGATCATTTCCGCGTGTGCCGTTGGATCATTTAATCGTTCGGTCATATTATGACCACGCGCAATTACTCTTTCATTGACAACGACAACAGCACCTATAGGAATTTCATCGTCTTCCAGTGCACGTTTTGCTTCCTTGAGCGCTTGCATCATGAAGTATTCGTCGGTCATGATTATGAAGGTATAATTTTTTTAAATTCAAAATTCAAAAGTAAAAATTCAAAAAACCTTCACAAATATGCAAGCTATTTTTTTGGCTTTTGACTTTTTAATTTTGAATTAATCTACTGAATATTTAATGCCCGCAACTCTCCTTATCTCATCCACCGTTTCCATCAGCAACAATGTATGCGCATGTGTCATCACCGGGCTTTCTGTTAATCCTTGCTGCAGACATTCTGTTACGTGTTTGGCTTCGTGATGGAAACCGATCCCTTTTTCTTTTTTTACTTTAATGATCTTTGGTGGATCCAATATGGTCTTGCTGAATTGGATCTGAGAAGATGGTTCATAGAAACGACTGGTAAGACGGATGCGTCCTTCAGTTCCGTTTATCTGAACTTCGGTAGGGAGGTTAGTAGTAAAAGAAGAAAAGAGTTGAGCCATCGCGCCATTATTATAACTGAATAAGACAGCGCACTGTTCATCTACACCGGTTGAAGCAGGTGTCATATGTGCTTCTATCTTATCAGGGGTTCCTAAAAATGACAGGGCCATAAATACATTGTATACACCGATATCGAGCATAGTGCCGCCGCCAAGTGCAGGGTCGAGTAAACGTGGCGGAGCCCCTTCTCCTAATTTGAATCCAAAGTTGACCAATACACTTTGTATATCGCCTAATTTTTTCTTTTGTACCAGCTCAACCGTTTTTTTATAATGGGGTAAAAATTTTGTCCAGAATGCTTCCATTAAAAAAATATTTTTATCGCGTGCCACCTGGATCATTTCCTTTGCCTGTTTGCTATTGATCGCAAAAGCCTTCTCACACAATACAGCTTTGTTATGTTCCAGGCAAAGTAATGTATGTTCATAGTGATGCGAGTGAGGCGTAGCAATATAGATTACATCTACATCTGTATTCTGAACCAGTTCTTCATAACTGCCATGTACATGATGGGCTGGAAATTTTTTAGCAAATGCTTTTGCAGTAGATAGCTCCCGGGAAGCGACGGCTGTTAATTTCGCATCTTTTACTAATGCCAGATCTGAGGCAAATTTTTGGGCTATCCTACCACAACCAAGAATACCCCAATGAATTTTCTTCTTTTTCATTCAAGAAAGATAACGAAAATCAGTCTAGCAGTCTGTCAATCGGCAGTCACAGTACTAAACCTGTAAACATTTTATAAATTATAGACCTGTGGCTGCCGACTGCGGACTGATAGACTGCTAACTGCCAACTGGACTAATTGGACTAAATTACATTTCTACTACAACCAGACGTTTATGCTTGTAACCTCTGCAAATGCCCTCCGGACTTATTTCAATAGCGGCGCTACAAAATCGCTGGCTTTCCGGAAAGAACAATTGAAAAAGCTGAAGCAATCCATTCTTAAATATGAACAGGAACTTTACGAAGCGCTATATACCGATCTTAAAAAAGGCAAAGAGGAAAGCTGGATCACTGAGCTTGGTTTTGTCATTGCCGAGATCAATGTAGCCATCGCCTCGTTGAACGATTGGATGCGGCCGGAAAAAGTATCTACTAACCTTGTCAATTTTCCATCTGGCAGTAAGGTCATGAAAGAGCCAATGGGTGTAGTGTTAATCATTGGTCCATGGAATTATCCTTTTCAATTATTGATTGATCCACTGGTAGGAGCCATTGCAGCTGGCAATTGCGTTGTATTGAAGCCAAGTGAATTTGCACCGGCTACAGAAGCAGTGATGAAAAAAATGATTGAAGATGTTTTTCCGAAGGAATATATTTTATATGTGGAAGGAGAAGGACAGGTAGTGGTATCTGAACTGATGAATAATTTTCAATTCGATCATGTGTTTTATACCGGTAGCACAGCAGTAGGAAAGATCATTTATAAAATGGCTGCTGAAAAATTAGTACCGGTTACGCTGGAATTAGGAGGTAAGAGTCCATGTGTAATAGAAGAAGACGCCAATATTAAAATAGCAGCCAGGCGTATTGTGATGACCAAGTTCAGCAATACGGGACAAATGTGTGTGGCGCCGGATTATTTATTGGTACATGAATCAAAAAGAGAAGCAATGGTGGAGGCGTTAAAATCAACGATTGTAAAATTTTTTGGAGAAAACCCGGCTACTAATGATTATTATGGCAAAATAATTAATGAAAAACAGTTTGACAGGTTAGCTAAATACTTATTACAAGGACGTCTGCTTCATGGAGGAAAAACAGATAAGGCAACCTTGTTTATTGAACCAACGTTGCTGGATAATGTAACGCTGGCAGATTCGGTAATGAACGATGAAATATTCGGCCCCATTCTTCCGATTCTCACCTGGCGAACGAAAGAAGAAGCAAAGAATATCATTGCGAAGCATCCAAATCCGCTGGCGTTTTATGTGTTTACTGAAAGTTCACGCAAAGCAAATGAATGGCTGAATGAAGTGCCTGCAGGTGGTAGCTGTATAAATAATGCAAGCTGGCACCTGACCAATCATAACCTGCCATTTGGTGGCAGAGGATTCAGCGGCTCGGGTCACTATCATGGTAAATATTCTTTCGATACATTCAGTCATAAGAAGGCAGTGTTGAAAACGCCGACATGGTTCGATCCTTCTATCAAGTATCCGCCATTCAAAGGCAAGTTGAAATTATTTAAATGGGTGGTGAAATAACATATGAAACGTAAACTTAAAAGGATATTGATCGTTATTCTGCTACTGATCGTTGTATTCATTGGCTATGTAGCATTTGTTACCCGACACACAAAAGATATGACAGTAAGACAAAAAATATTGAAAGCGGTTTACCCAGCCTTTATATGGTTCTCAAAGGTGACTGGTAAGAACAATACCGGGATCGCTAGTCAAAAGCAACCACCCGTTCCTTTTTATTCATTAAGTAGTGTACTGAACAATGGCGATTCGCTTGATTTCAATTCACTCAAAGGAAAGAAAGTTCTGTTGGTGAATACAGCCAGTGATTGTGGTTATACTAATCAATACGAAGCATTGGAACAACTAGCCGGCGAATACAAGGGTAAATTAGTTGTGCTCGCTTTTCCTGCCAACGATTTTAAAGAACAGGAAAAAGGGACAGATGAAGAGATTGCTACATTTTGCAGAAACAACTACAACACTACATTTCCATTGA